>NZ_JBQKLL010000038.1:0-35419 GCF_052116245.1 Blautia sp. Sow4_E7 | reverse complement strand
CTTAGTTATCTCTCGTCATTACTGTTTTTAAAAGTTTCATTCGAAAATGAATTGTATAAAGAAATTTTCGAGAATCGTATGTGTTTCACTGTTTAGTTATCAAGGTTGTTTGCTGTTGTCTTCAAAGCAGCTCATTCATATTATCACATGTTCAAGTGTTTGTCAACAACTTTTTGAATTTCTTTTATTCAGAAAATTCAAAGCGGAGAAGGAGGGATTTGAACCCTCGCGCCGCTATTAACGACCTACTCCCTTTCCAGGGGAGCCCCTTCGGCCAGCTTGGGTACTTCTCCAAATTGCCCTACTTAATAAGTAAGTTCTTCATTTAATTGTTTACTCTCTTGCGACAGCTTGTTTAGTATAACCGATGTTTCTTTATTTGTCAAGCACTTTTTTTAATTTATTTTTAAAGTGTTTAACAAGCGGAGAGAGTGGGATTCGAACCCACGCGCCCTTGCGGACAAACGGTTTTCAAGACCGCCTCGTTATGACCACTTCGATATCTCTCCATATTAAATAGTCAAAATAAAAATGTTCTGCACATCAGGAGTTGTCCTTCACTCAAGAGGTTGTCTCTGTCAGTGCAAAACGTATTTTATCATCAAAACCTTTTTGTGTCAACAAGAATTTTTATTTTTTTATAAAATTCGTTCAATATTGCAGAAATGCCTCTGCTACAGCCAGATCTTCCGGGGTTGTGATCTTAATATTCCGATAGGAACCCTCCACCAGAAGGATCTTTGTCCCAGTCTCCTGTTCCACTACCATTGCGTCATCTGTCACACCTGTCATGTCCTTTTTGCGTATACTTTCATAAGCTCCGCGGATCAGGTCATAGGAAAATATCTGAGGAGTCTGAATATTCCATACAATTTTACGGTTTGGAGTCTCTTTAATATAGCCTGACGGGTCTGCCAGCTTCACAGTATCCTTAGAGGGCATCCCCATTACACAGGCATTGGTACGCTTCACAGCCTCATATCCCCTTTGGACCATCTCTTCTGTAAGAAATGGTCTTGCTCCGTCGTGAATATACACATAATCGGTATCCTGACAGCATAACAGTCCTGCATATACAGAATCATAGCGCTCTTTTCCACCTGCAGTCACCTTACACACTTTGGAAAAGCCGTATTTCTCTACAATCTCTTTCTCGCAGTAAGAAATCATATCCTCCCCTGTTACCAGAATGATGTCCCGGATCAGCGGACTTTGCTGAAAGCATTGCAGGGAATAATACAGAACCGGTTTCCCTCCAATTTCCAGAAACTGCTTCTGTATCTTGCTGTGCATTCTTTTCCCCTGGCCTGCTGCCAGGACGATTGCTGTACATCTGCCCTGCTCCATTATCGTTCTCCTAATTTCAGGTTTGGAACTGCATTTAAGTCCCATCCGTGACGTGTGCCTTTTATATACTCATAGTAAGCTGCCACACCGATCATCGCCGCATTATCGGTACAGAAAATAGGGGATGGACGATAAAACTTGTATCCCCTCTTTTCACAGGCCTTGGTCATGGCTTCTCTTAAGGCTCCGTTGGATGCAACACCCCCTGCAATGGCAATCTTATCCATATGATAGTCCTTTGCGGCAAGCATAGTGTGCTCGACCAGTACGTCTACCACAGACTTCTGGAAGGAGGCTGCAAGGTCAGCACGGTTAATCTCTTCTCCCTTCATCTGGGCATTGTTGATATAGTTCAAGACAGCAGATTTCACACCACTGAAGCTGAAATCATAAGGACAGTCCCCTAATTTTCCTTTCGGGAAAACAATGGCGTCCGGGTTTCCCTCACGGGCAAGCTTGTCCACCTTCGGTCCGCCAGGATAGCCAAGTCCAATTGCACGGGCCACTTTATCAAAAGCCTCTCCTGCTGCATCATCCCTGGTGCGTCCCAGGATTTCAAATTCTCCATAGTCTTTAACGATTACAAGGTGAGTATGTCCGCCGGACACGATCAGGCAAAGGAAAGGCGGCTCCAGGTCCGGATGCTCAATGTAGTTTGCAGAAACATGTCCTTCTATATGATGGACTCCCACAAGGGGAAGCTTCTTGGCGTAAGCAATTGCCTTTGCCTCTGCTACGCCTACCAAAAGAGCACCTACCAGCCCAGGGCCATAGGTGACGCCAATTGCATCCAGATCACCCAGAGTCACATTCGCCTCAGAAAGTGCCTCCTCGATCACCTGGTTGATCTTCTCAATGTGTTTACGTGATGCAATTTCCGGCACAACGCCTCCATATAAGGTATGCAGTGCGATCTGGGAAGAGATCACGTTTGATAATATGGTCCTGCCGTTCTTTACTACAGAAGCTGCAGTCTCGTCGCAGGAGCTCTCTATTGCAAGAATTAATGTATCTTTCATTTTTTAATCCTCTTCAAAATTCATTTCCATTGTTTTTCCATCTTTGCCAGGATACGCATTTGGGAAAATCTCCCGCACCATATCCATAAATTCATCCGGACGGATCAGGGATGGACTATAGTGTGTCAGCCACATTTCCCCTACCTGGGACTGTCTGGCAAGCGTGGCAGCCTCGCGGAACGTCATATGCTTGTAGCCTTTTGCCTTCTCCAGCTTGTCATCCTCGCCGTACATTCCCTCACAGATAAAAAGATCGGAACCAGGCGCGTTCTTCAAAATAGATTCTGTGGGGCGGGTATCTGTGGTATAAGTAACCTTCAGTCCCTTTCTCGTCGGGCCAAGAACCATATCCGGAGTGTAAGTCACACCCTCTGCCTCAATGGTCTGTCCCTTCTGAAGGGGATTCCAGTACTGTAGCGGAATTCCCTGCTCTCTGGCACGCTCCGGGGAAAATTTTCCCTGACGGAGAATCTCTAAGGAATATCCGTAACAAAGCACATTGTGATTTACCTTAAAAGCAGTGATCCGATATCCGTTGATCTCAAACACCTGCTCGGGTCCGTTAATTTCTATAAATTTCAGTTCAAATGGAAGCTCGGGAGCAATCACACGAAGAGCATTCACCACCCGCTCCAGCCCTTTCGGTCCAATGAGTGTGAGCGGCTCGGTACGCTCTGCATTTCCCATTGTAAGAAGAAGTCCCGGAAGTCCACTGATGTGATCCCCGTGATAATGGGTAAAGCAGATCACGTCAATAGGCTTGAAGCTCCATCCCTTTTCCTTAATTGCTACCTGAGTTCCCTCGCCGCAGTCGATCAGAAGACTATGGCCATTATACCGGGTCATCAGAGCAGTAAGCCACCTTCTTGGCAGCGGCATCATGCCTCCGGTTCCCAGCAGACAAACATCTAACATATATTAAAATATCCTCTTTTCATTAAGCATTCTCTGGAAAAGTTTAACACAAGCAGTTTCGTAAAACAAGTATCAGGAAAATTTTCCTGGAAAATCAATTGCCAGAACCAGATAAATGTTTTACAATAAATTACAATATTCGATTGCGAATATTAATTTAAAGGTAGAAAGCTGTATTTAATCTACTTATTTTAGGAAGGAAAACGTATGATCTTTAGCAAACAAAAAACAAAATTCACCTGGAAAAACTATCTCACTCTGTTTGTCCTATTTGCTTTCTCGCTTCTTTTGATCCGGTTTCTGGTTCCATCTGGTTCCTATTTTGGTTCCAGAATTGACTGGTATTCCCAGCACCTGACCATTGCCGATTACATGCGGAAGCAATTTTTTGCCACAGGCAATCTTTTCCCTGATTTCACAGGGCTGGGCGGCGGAACCAATTTCTTCTCCCTGTCCTATTATGGATTTATGCGCCCGGATGTTCTTGTCTCCTATCTTTTTCCAAGTATAGGTACTGCATATTTCATCCAGGGATACGCGATCCTGGGAATCCTTATGGGAGGTGCCCTTCTTTATTATTGGATCTTCCAAAAGGGCTTTTCCAATTTTACCTGCACAGCCTCTGCTTTTTTGTATATGACAGCAGGCTGTCTTTATCACGCACATAAGCAGATCATGTTTGTAAATTATCTGCCATTTCTCATTCTGGCATTTATTTGCATTGACCACATTCTGGATCCGGAAAAAGCAGGAAACTATCATTTCCGTCCTCATATCGGACTTGTACTGTCCCTGTTTTTCTGTATTCTTCACAGCTTTTACTTTTTCCCATCCTGCTTTGTGGCATGTATCCTTTACCTCTGGCATCTGATGCCGGAGCACATAAAGAATGTTCCTGCTGACGGACAGAAGAAGCGCAAATGTGCTTTATGGTGGAACTATATTATAGATGTATCCTTCGCCTCTGCCATGAGTATTTTCCTTATTCTTCCAACCGGTCTTGCAATGCTTGGCAACAAAAAGGACACCGGTGGTTTTGGCGATATTTCCCAGATGTTCAGTGTCAACACCGGCATGGAGGGACTTCTGTACGGCAATTATAACTGCGGACTTACCCTGATCTGTCTGTACGCTATTTTTCTTTGTATAAAGGAAACAAGGAAGCTGGCAATTTCTGTTTTTGTCCTTCTGTTCTTTAATATTTTTGAATGGATCTTAAACATCACTTTATACGTACGGCCGAAATGCCTGATTCCTTTTGTGCCGCTGATCATCTATCTTGTAGCACAGGCTTTGGAACGGATCCGCCAGGGAAAAATGAAGCTTAGCCTGCCGCTGGCGCTTCTTGCCTGCCTTCCAGTCATCCTAAGACTTCAAAGTGGATTGCACCGCCAGAATAAGATGCGGCCTCTTGTCTATGCAGACATGATCCTTCTCCTGGTCTGTGTAATTGTCTGCATTGTGTTGGAAAAGAAAAAGATCACCATACCGGTTCATTCCCTGGCCGTACAGATTTTGGGACTGGTTCTGATCTGTACCATTCCTACGCTGTCTTATATCCATCAGGGACAGCGGGAAACCTATATTTCCAAGGAGGATTCCTCCAGAGATTCTTTTTCCAAGGAAGAGCTGGAAGAATACGCTACAGATTCCCAGTACCGGTTCGACTTTATAGAGCATCTTGCTACAAATGCAAACTATGTGGTTGATGGAAATCAGAATAAAAGTTCCCTTTACTCTTCTATTTCCAATACCAATTACAATGTGCTGCTGTATGATATTTTACATATGCCAATTGGGATCCATAACCGTGTATCCATGACCTCTGGAGAAGATCCTTTTCAGGAATACCTGATGGGTGTCCGATACATCCGTACAATCCCAAGGGAACTTCCAGCCGGATACACCATTTTGAAGCAGAATGGAAGCCATATTCTGGCGGAAAATCAGAATGTACTTCCACTTGCCTACGGAAGCACTGCACTGATGGCAGAAGATGATTTTGACCAGCTCTCTTACCCACAGAATCTGGATACTCTGACCAACCGAACCATTATCCCTTCTTCGGCAGAGGGAAATAGCAGTTCCGATTTCTATGAAGCTTACAGCTCTCAGATGAAAGAATATACGCTTCCGGAAAATTTCCTTGCCCGCCCTGCAAAAAGGAAAAAAGCAACGATTCAGCAGGAGCTTCCAGAGGAAATACCAGCTTCCACAATTTTGCTGCTTTCCTTTGATGTGAATAATCGTGGAAAAAGAGATGTTACCATCACCATAAACGGGATCCAGAACCGGCAGTCCGGTCCAAATGCTCCTTATCCCAATAACAACAAAACTTTTACCTACATGATTTCATCTGACGAAAGCATCGATACCCTGAAAGTCAAATTTTCCAGGGGTAAATATAGTATCAGCAATATAAAGGCCTATACCATTCCGTTGTCCGCTATTTCCAATCCGGGCGTAGTGGATTTCCAGAATGAAGAAACTTCTGGAAAAGAAATTCTGAACGGCAGCATTGATATGCCAGAAGATGGTTATTTCGTAACCTCCTACACCTTCTCGTCAGGATACCAGGCTTACGTAGATGGTGAAAAGGTGACTCCGGTCCAGGTGAATAAAGCTTTTGTTGGTTTTCCGCTGAAAAAAGGCGCGCACAGCATTCAGCTTGAATTCCATGCACCGGGTAAAACCCTTGGCTTCCTGGTAAGCGGGCTTGCCGCAGCACTTCTGGTTTTGATAAATCTTGTTTTTGTATTCAAAAAACGCCGCTGCGAAGTCAAGGCTTTATAATTATCTTTTCATATGTTTCGGGATCTGCATAACTATTTTGCGGATCCTTTTTGATTACTATTGCGTTCTAAACAGCGATAAGTAAAATCTAATTGTAACTTGACAAACCGTGTACAATGTGTTTTGATATCCAAATTACCATACACGCAACCAATGTTACGGCTTCGGCTTTCGTAACAGGAAGGATTTATTATGATCTTTAGCAACAAACCGCAAAAATTCACCTGGAGAAACCTTTTTCCCTTACTGCTGCTTCTGGCGGCAGGAGGGATTTTGATCTGGCAGCTGGTTCCCGCTGGCTCCTGGTTTGGTTCTGAGACAGACTGGTATTCCCAGCACGTCGCCATCGCCGATTACATGCGGGAAAATTTCTACGCTACCGGAAAGCTTTTCCCGGATTTCACCGGACTTGGAGGTGGGACTAACTTCTTTTCCCTTTCCTATTATGGGTTTATGCGCCCGGATGTGCTGGTCTCCTACCTTTTTCCAGGGATTGCAATGGAATATTTCATCCAGGGCTATGCCATACTGGAAATTCTTCTTGGTGCAGGGCTCCTTTATTACTGGCTTCACAGAAAAGGCTTTTCCGACTTTACCGGATTTGTGTGCGGATTTTTTTATCTGTGTGCCAACTGCTTTTTCCAGGCACACAGGCAGATCATGTTCGTAAATTATCTGCCCTTTCTCCTTCTGGCTTTTTTGATGCTGGACCGGATCCTGGAACCAAAGGAACAGACAGACTATAAGCTCCGCCCTCATATTGGGCTTATTTGGGCTTTGTTCTTTTGTATCCTGCACAGCTTTTACTTTTTCCCCTCCTGCTTTGTGGCATGTATTCTCTATATTTGCCACCTGCTGCCGGATTATCTGAAGCAGATACCTGCGGAAGCTAGGAAGAAAACAAAGCATAAAATATGGTGGAATTATATTGTGGATGTTTCCTTTGCAACAGCTATGAACCTTTTTCTGCTGCTTCCAACTGGTCTTGCCATCCTTGGAAACAAAAAGGATACCGGGGCAGGGGAATCCCTGTTTAAGATCCTTGGCGTAAATCCAACGCTGGACAGCATTCTCTACAGTCCTTACGGCTGTGGACTTACCTTGTTCTGCCTGTACGCCCTGTTCCTCTGTATCCGGGAAAAGAGGACACGGAAGCTGGCGATTTCCATTTTCTGCCTGCTTTTCTTTGATGTTTTTTACTGGATTTTAAACGTCACTTTGTATGTACGGCCCAAATGCCTGATTCCATTTCTGCCTCTGATCCTTTACCTGGTGGCTCAGGCTCTGGAAGGGCTTCGGCTGGGCAAAATACGGCACAGTCTGCCGCTGGCTCTGCTTTGCGCAGTCCCTGTGATCGTCCAGCTTGTTTTTCTCCTTCGGAATGTGCAGGTGCGGACACTTGTGAAAACTGATCTGGTTCTCCTTTTTGTACTTGTTATTACTGGTATTTTTGTGGAAAAGAAGCAGATTGCCCTGCCGGTGAATTCCTGGATTTTCAATCTATTCAGTTTGATTTTCCTTCTTGCTGTTCCTTTCCAGCTTTATCTTGCAAAGGGGCAGGAGGAGCATTATGCCACTGTTTCTGACGAATCCAGAGACTATTTTTCCAAGGAAGACCTGGAAGCCTACTGTGAAGATCCACAGACCCGTTTTGATGTGGTCGAGCATCCTTCCAACAATACCAACTATGTGATCACTGGAGATCAGAATAAGAGTACCATCTACTCCTCTATTTCCAACAGTCATTACAACACGCTGCTTTACGATATTTTGCACATGCCCATCAGCATCCGGAACCGTGTTGCCATGACTGCAGACCTGAATCCTTTCCAGGAATATCTTATGGGGGTACGGTACATTCAGACAAAATCCGACAAAGTTCCGGCAGGATATACGGTTCTTCAGAAAAAAGAGGGGCATGTGCTGGCGGAAAATCAGAATGTACTGCCGCTGGCTTATGGAAGTACCGCGCTGATAAGCGAAGAGGATTTTGACCAGCTCTCCTATCCGCAGACGCTGGATACCCTTGCAAACAGGACGATTGTGGAAATTCCAGGTGACTCCACGAATGAAAATACATCTTCTGCAAGTGCTGGCAATGATGTTTCTGAATTCCAGAATGAGGGGGAAAATTCGCTGTCAGCTCTGCCGTATGCTTCACAGATGGAGGAATACGCCCTGCCAGAGGATTTCTTCGATCATGAGGATTCCTCAAAGGATGAAACAGTCAGCCGGAAGCTGCCGGAAACCTTAAGCGCCTCTACTATTTTGCTGCTTTCCTTTGACGTGGAATATGATGGAGAACGGGATATGTCCATTATCATAAATGGAATCCGAAACCGACTTTCCGGTTCGGAAGCTCCGTATCCAAACAATAATAACACTTTTTATTATATGATCTCAGGCAATGAAGACCTGGATTCCCTGGATATCACTTTTTCCAGAGGACATTATGAAATAAAAAATGTGAAGGCGTATACGATTCCTTTGTCTGCGCTGTCCCACCCTGGAGTGGTGGAGTTCCAGGAAAATGCTGTTTCTGGAAATGAGATTGTGAATGGAAGTATTGATATGCCAGAGGATGGTTATTTCGTAACCTCTTATACTTTTTCAAAGGGCTACACCGCTTATGTGGATGGAAAAGAAGTGGCAACGGAGCGGGTAAACAAAGCTTTTGTTGGTTTTCCACTGCAAAAAGGGGCACATGAAATCCGAATTGAATTTCATGCGCCCGGTAAGTCCATTGGGTTGCTGCTGAGCCTTGCGGCGGCGGTTGTTTTAATTTTGTATTGCCTTGTGCAGATTGCCAGACAGCGTTACGCAAAAAGCAATTAAGAAAATGTTTGAAAAAAACATTAGCGCGGGTGACGCGTCATAAGTAAAGCATCTTCTACGGGATCCGTATAGTATTTCTTGCGGATCCCGTCTCTTGTAAAGCCCATTCTTTCGTAGAGACGGATGGCTGTCTCATTTCCAACACGTACTTCAAGATGAATGGTGGTCACCCCCTGCTGCTCTGCCAGGCGGATCAGGCTGTCCATAAGGAAATGGCCGATTCCCTCCCGCTGGCGGTCAGGGCGCACAGCCACATTGGTAATATCTCCCTCGTCCAGAACCATGATCAGTCCACAGTAGGCCAGGATTTCGCCCTTTTCTTCCACCACCAGGAACATGGCATCCTTGCGGGTAAGGTAGGTAAAAAAGCCCTCCTTGGTCCACGGCGGGGAAAATAATTCTGTCTCGATCTTCATGACCTGGTCAAGGTCCTCTACTAACATTTCACGAAGAACCATATACTAACTACTCCTATTTAGCTTTTTCAGCGTCTTTCTCAGCCTGCAATTTCTGCGCACGTTCTCTCTCCGCCTGGGAAACTCTCAGGTATTCCGGTACATGCTCCATGGCAGTCACCTCTTTGCCTTCTTTTACGTAAATTTCACCAAGGGCTGCCACTGCTGCCGCTCTTTGCTTATTCACATGGGCCGGAGCGAAAGAATATGGAACTTTCAGGTTCTCTTCGATCATTTTCGCAAAAACAGGTACGCCGTCTCCAAGGAAGATCACTTCTTCCCCTCTTGCATTTAATTTCTCGATCATTTCGGACATCGGAACTGCCATCTGCGCTTCCACAGTTACCAGTTTGTGGTCTTCGAAACGGTAGATTCCAGTATAAACCTGGCTTCTTCTTGCATCCATGATGGGGCAGATCAATGCCTTCGCATCATATAGATTATATGCAAGTGCATCCACTGTAGGAATCTCCACCAGTGGCTTCTTCAGTGCCAGTCCAAGCCCTTTGGCTGTGGCGGAACCAATGCGGAGTCCTGTGAAAGAGCCTGGTCCTGCTGCCACTGCAATGGCGTCAATGGTGTCCAGATCTAATTCTGTCATCTTCGCCAGCTCGTCCAGCATGGGAAGAAGTGTCTGGGAATGTGTCTTCTTATAGTTCACCGTATATTCCGCGATCAGGTTCTCGTCCTCCACAATTGCAACGGAAGCGACGATTCCTGAGCTGTCAAGTCCTAAAATCTTCATTTTTTCTCCTTACCCTCCCCACTTTCGCGGAGAATTCGTTTTGATACAGATGTTACCGACGGCCCACATATTGGCTGGTTTTTTTCACATTACAGCATACATCCAGGCAGTCATTTAACTCTATCCTTACTCTGGAAGACCGTTTACCGTGATCTTGCGGTAATCGAAGCCTTTCTCCAGATCTTTCTCGATTGTAATCTCAATAATCTGCTCCGGCAGAATCTCTTCGATCAGATTCGCCCACTCAATGAGGCAGATTCCATTTCCGTAGAAATAGTCGTCATAACCAATCTCTTCCATCTCCTCGATATCCCCGATCCGGTAGACATCGAAGTGATAAAATGGCATGCGGCCGCTCTCATATTCCTGAATAATGGTAAAAGTAGGGCTGTTTACCGGCTCTGTGATGCCAAGGCCGTCTGCCACTCCCTGGGTGAAAACCGTTTTTCCCACGCCAAGATCTCCTACCAATGTATATACCTGCCCTGGAAGGGCATTTTCCCCGATCCATCTGCCGAAAGCAAAAGTCTCTTCCGGGCTGAAGGTTTCTTTTATCATAGCTTTACAGCTCCTTTTATGTTACTGTTCCTGTTCGCCATCAGATTAACTGTTACTTCATCATTTTGCGAACAAGTGCCTTTTTTCTTGCAGAATTGCTCTTTGCATATTATAATAGAACGAATAACGAAATACAATACTTTTTGAAAAAGGAGATCAAACTATGGCAAATCCAGTTGTTACCATTACCATGGATAATGGAGATGTAATGAAAGCGGAGTTATATCCGGAAATTGCACCAAATACTGTAAATAACTTTATCAGCCTTGTAAAAAAGGGCTTCTATGACGGACTTATTTTCCACCGTGTCATCTGTGGTTTCATGATCCAGGGCGGATGCCCGGACGGAACCGGAATGGGCGGCCCGGGATACAGCATCAAGGGTGAGTTTGCTCAGAATGGCGTGCAGAACGATTTAAGACATACAGAGGGCGTTCTTTCCATGGCAAGAGCCATGCATCCAGATTCCGCAGGAAGCCAGTTCTTCATCATGCACAAGAATGCACCACACCTTGACGGCGCTTACGCTGCTTTCGGTAAAGTGATCGAGGGCATGGATGTGGTTAACAATATCGCAGAGACTGACACAGACTACAGCGACAGACCTCTTGACGAGCAGAAGATCAAATCCATGACAGTGGAGACCTTCGGCGTAGATTATCCGGAACCGGAGAAATGCTGATAGCCCCCAAAGGCTCAGGAATCCATCCTGAGCCTTTTTAATGGTCGAACACCATAATCTCACCATCCACATCTGCGAAATACAGTTCCTTCTCTTTCTCCATTTTCACACGTCCGCTGGTTGCTTCTGTGATCACCTTCTGGATCCGTCCTGCCTGGTCATTTGGCACCAGAAGATGCATGATCACTCTATCTGTGTACTCCGTATCCAGAATGGGCAGCTGATTCTCCGCGGCAATATACTGCAGCTTGCCGATTGCCGTATAATCAGCCGTCAGTGCTAGGGAAATCCCGTGGTGCTTCTCGATCACTGTACTCTCCTTAAGACCTGCCTGAACAGCGCCGGAATAGGCTCTTACCAGACCGCCAGTGCCAAGGAGCACACCACCAAAATATCTTGTCACAACCACGGCCACATTATAAATATCTTCTCCCAGGATTACATCCAGCATTGGGCGTCCTGCAGTTCCAGAAGGCTCGCCGTCATCACTGCATCTGGTAAACTCCCTGTGCTCTCCAATAGAATAAGCATAACAGTTATGTCTGGCATCCCAGTATTTCTTCTTCATTTCCTCTATAAAAGCAAGTGCATCCTCTTCTTTTTCCACCAGGCGCACAGTGGCAATAAAGCGGGACTTTTTCTCCGTGATCTCCCCCTCACCGCCTGCGTAAATCGTCTTATAATTCTCCAGCATATCGGGAACCTCCAAAATCTTAGTGCGTGTTTCCTAGTGTAACATGAATCGCCTGTGGTTTCCAGTCCCAGAAAACAGAATGTTCCCCAATCCCCTGGATTCTTCCAAGGGAAAATCCATTTTCCTGCTTATCTCTCACGATTTGCTATAATCAGAATAAACAGGGCTCATTTTGGAAAAAATCCCTTCAAAAACATAAAAGAGTTCACAGAAATATTCGATTTTAGGGTTTATTTACTTATGGAGATTTGATATAATAGAACGAATTATAAAGGAGGTTTATCATGAACTACGGAAAAAAATCGGCCTCTAAGAAGCGGAATGCTCTTATTTCCCGCTCGTCCATGATGGGGAAAAGAGCGCATGTTTCGTTTATCAGAGTCCTTTTCATCGGCCTGATCGCCCTGTGCGTTGCAGTGTCCAGTCTGGGAATCGGTTCCATTCGCGGAATACTTGCCAATACGCCGGACGTAAATGAAGTGGATATCATGCCTCTTGGTTATGCCACTTTCCTCTATGACTGCAACGGAAATCAGATCCGTAAGCTGGCGGCCCCCAATGCCAACCGACTTCCGGTTTCCATTGACCAGATACCAGAGGATCTGCAGCACGCAGTAGTGGCTATCGAGGATGAGCGTTTTTATGAACATAATGGAATCGATGTAAGAGGTATTCTTCGTGCCGGTGTGAAAGCACTTACCACCGGAAGCTTTTCCGAGGGTGCAAGTACCATTACCCAGCAGCTTCTGAAGAACAACGTCTTCACCAACTGGACCAACGAGTCCACACAGATCGAGCGATTTACACGTAAGCTCCAGGAGCAGTACCTTGCCATTGAGATTGAGAAGAAGATCAATGACAAGAGCGTGATCCTTGAGAACTATCTGAACACCATCAACCTTGGTGCCGGTGCTTATGGTGTACAGGCTGCTGCCCGTCAGTATTTCAATAAAGACGTATGGGATCTGAACCTTTCCGAGTGTGCCACACTTGCAGGTATCACCCAGGCTCCTACCAAGTACAACCCCATCGAGAACCCCAAGGAGAACGCGAAGAGACGTAAAGAGGTCCTGGATCACATGCTGGATCAGAATTACATCACCCAGGAGCAGTATGACGAGGCTCTGAATGATGATGTTTACACCCGTATCCAGGAGGCACAGGCTTACAATACACAGTCTTCCAGCAAGACCTACTCTTACTTCGAGGATGAGCTTACCAAGCAGGTTATCAATGACCTGATGAATATTAAGGGATACACCAAGACACAGGCACAGAACCTTCTGTACAGCGGCGGTCTTAAGATCATGACCACCCAGGATCCGGATATCCAGAATATTGTGGATGAAGAATATTCCGATCCTTCCAATTACCCGGATTATGTACAGTATGCTCTTGATTATGCCCTTACTGTGAAACAGCCAGATGGACAGGAAGTAAACTACAGCAAGGAAATGATGAAGCTTTACTTCCAGAATGAGAATCCATCCTTTGATCTTTTGTTTGATTCCCAGGACGAGGGACAAACCTATATCGACCGTTATAAAGCGAATGTCCTTGCTGATGGAAGCACTGTTGTTGCCGAGCGTGTAAGCTTTGCCCCTCAGCCCCAGTCAGCAATGACCATTATCGACCAGCATACCGGATATGTAAAGGCGATCATCGGCGGACGAGGAACCAAGACCGCCAGCCTTACCCTGAACCGTGCTACTGACAGTACCCGTCAGCCAGGTTCCACATTTAAGATCGTATCCACCTATGCTCCTGCCCTCAATGAAAAGGGCATGACACTGGCTACCACCTACGAGGATGAGCCGATCACCTACGAGAATGGTGCACCAGTCAATAATGCAGGCGGTAACTTCAATGGTACTACTACCATCCGTACTGCCATCCGTAATTCTGTCAATACTGTTGCAGTCCAGTGTTTCGAGGATGTCACTCCTGAGCTTGGTCTGAAATACCTTGACAACTTTGGATTCACCACACTGGCACATGGTACAGAAGCAGATACCGATGCCAATGGAAATGTTTACACAGATGCCAACCTTCCTACTGCACTTGGAGGTCTGACCTACGGTGTTAAGAATGTTGAGCTTTGTGCCGCATATGCAGCTATTGCAAACGGCGGTAATTATATCAAACCTGTTTACTACACCAAGATCCTTGACCACAATGGAAATGTTCTCATTGAGAATAACTCAGCCGGACGTTCTGTTATCAAGGAGACAACTGCTTACCTTCTTACAAGTGCTCTTGAGGACGTTGTGCAGAATGGTACTGGTACTGCATGCCAGCTTGATAACATGGCGGTTGCAGGTAAGACAGGTACCACAGATGAGTACAATGACCTTTGGTTCGTAGGCTACACTCCATATTACACCTGTGCAGTATGGTCCGGCTACGATGGCAACCAGAAGATCCCGGAGGGTGATGCACGTAACTTCCATAAGACATTATGGCGCAAGGTTATGAGCCGGATCCACCAGGGTATGGAATACAAAGAATTTGAACAGCCTGCTGGTATCGAGCAGATCAGCGTCTGCTCCGAGACCGGACTTCTTCCAAGAGCCGGCTGCCCGGTTATCGAAGAAT
This sequence comes from Blautia sp. Sow4_E7, assembly GCF_052116245.1. Taxonomy (NCBI): domain Bacteria; kingdom Bacillati; phylum Bacillota; class Clostridia; order Lachnospirales; family Lachnospiraceae; genus Blautia; species Blautia sp. Sow4_E7. The sequence continues at coordinate 20,781 of NZ_JBQKLL010000038.1, read as the reverse complement.
ACTTTGATGAGGCTACTATTCCTACTGATTACTGTGACCAGCACTTCTACGATTACGATGAAGAGGATTACAGCGAAGATCAAGAAATGGAGATTTACGACGAAGAGACCTTAACTCCTACTCCGGATCCAGAGAACCCGGATGATGCCAATAATACCGATAATCCGGATAATAACGGCGGAGATGACGGCACTGGCGGTGAAGAGCCAATACCAGATGATGGTGGCGACGGCAGTGATGGCAATGACGATATTTATTATTATGACTAACAAAAATCCCCTGAGGCAAACACCTCAGGGGGATTTTTTATACCTTTATGTAGTTATCAGTCTTTGATCACCATACGGGCTGCACCGTAGATACCAGCGTCATTTCCAAGGCTTGCAAGAATGATCGGTGTGCTCTTGCAGGACGGGAATGCGTATTTCTGATAATATTTCTGGATACAGTCTGTAAGAGGCTTACCAGCTTTGGATACACCGCCGCCGATTACGATTGCTTCCGGATCGGTAACGCATGCGAACATGGCCAGTGCGCTTCCCAGAATATCGCCAACCTTCTCCATTGTCTGAACAGCCAGAGCATCTCCCTCCTTGTAGAAATCAAGGACATTCTTTGCAGAAAGCTTCTCTACATGGCGCATCTTGCTGTCCTCCTGGCTCTCCTCCAGGATGTCATTTGCCACACGTACAATACCGGTAGCAGATGCATACTGCTCCAGGCATCCGTGATTGCCGCAGTTACATGGACGAACTTCATTGTGGTTTACGCAGGCATGTCCGATCTCACCGCCAGCACCATGGAAACCGGCAATGATCTTGCTGTCGATGATGATTCCACCGCCAACCCCAGTGCCAAGTGTAACCAGGATCACGTTCTTCGCACCCTCAGCAGCACCCTTCCATGCCTCTCCAAGAGCTGCGATATTGGCGTCATTGGCTGCCTTTGCAGGAAGTCCTGTAAGGGCGCTTAATTCGCTTGCTACGGCCTTAAAGCCCCAGTGAAGGTTTACTGCCATAGGAACTTCACCATTCTCGTTAACCGGTCCTGGAATGCCGATTCCAACACCGTCTACATTATCCTTTGTAATTCCTCTTTCGTCCAGTTTCGTCTTGATCGCATCTGCAACATCCGGAAGGATTGAAGAACCGTTGTTCTCCAGTCTGGTCGGGATCTCCCACTGCTCAACCAGAGTTCCATTTGTAAGGAACAGACCGCATTTTACGGAAGTTCCTCCTACATCAATACCAAAACAATACATACCCATTGTTAATTTCCATCCTTTCTAACTCTATGCTCTAACTGCCTTAAAAAGTGTTAAGCTTCTGCAGCCTTTTTCCAAAAAGAAATTACGGCAGCGGTCACTCTTCTCTTTTTCTTGCAATATTTGCCTGAACACGCTTGTACAGCTCCTCAGCTGCGTTGTAACCCATCTTCTTCTGTCTGTGGTTAACGGCTGCGGACTCAACGATAACCGCCAGATTACGGCCAGGACGGATCGGGAGGGAATGGCACACGATCTTGTTTCCAAGATACTCGGTGTACTCCTCATGAAGTCCCAGACGATCGTATTCCTTATCGCGATCCCACTCTTCCAGCTTAATAACCAGGTCAACGGACTGGGTATCCTTAACGCTCTCAACACCGAACAGGGTCTTTACATCAATGATACCAATACCGCGAAGCTCAATAAAGTGACGTGTGATATCCGGTGCAGAACCAACCAGGGTAACATCACTTACCTTACGAAGCTCTACAACATCATCACTTACAAGACGGTGACCACGCTTAATCAGCTCAAGGGCAGCCTCACTCTTGCCGATTCCACTCTCACCTGTGATCAGAACGCCCTCGCCATAAACATCCACAAGCACGCCGTGAATGGAAATGCAAGGTGCCAGCTGAACGCCCAGCCAACGGATGATCTCAGCCATCAGGCTGGAGGTGGTTCTCTCTGTCACAAATGTAGGAACATTGTATTTGTATGCAAGATCGATCATATCCTGTGACGGTCTTGTCATGGTACTGAAGATGACACAGGGGATCTTGCTGGAGATAAAGCGCTCGTATTTGAATGTACGCTCCTCGTCACTTAACTGCATCAGATAAGTATACTCAACGTATCCGATGATCTGAACACGCTCGTTTGCAAAATGCTCCAGGTATCCTGTAAGCTGCAAAGCCGGACGATTTATCTCTGCTGTCTTCACATAAATCTCTGTAAGGTCAATATCAGGCGTCAGGTTGGTCAGATTCAGTTCCTGCGCCAGCTTGGTAAGCTGTACACCCTTCATGCTTTTATCTCCTTTTCCTCTAATAAAGTCCTTCCTGCATATCATTCCCCACATTTTTCATAAAAAACGGTGAATATTATGCAAGTCTGTGCCGACTTCCCAGCGCATGTTTCTCAAAAAACAGACACTTTTGGCAAAAGTCCACACTTATTTATATTATACACAATTTTGTCTGTAACTTCAATGTCGAATCTTGTGAAAAACCTACCGATTCCACTCTGCTGTGACTGGCCTCAGGTCGAATTTCTCAATTTTTTGTGTACTTTCCTCTATTCCTTTTTTTGATCTGAAGTCCCATTGAAAAACCGGTAGACAGCTTCGGCGCTCTGCACATTCATGGACTCTGTCTGACTTAATTCTTCCACAGAAGCATCCCGGATATTCTCAATAGAACGGAATCTTCTCATAAGCGCCTTCCGCCTGGTTTCCCCGATTCCCGGAATGTCATCCAGAACGGAATGTACCTGTTCTTTGCTTCTCAGGGATCGGTGATACTCGATGGCAAATCTGTGGGCCTCATCCTGAATCCGGGTGACCAGATGGAATCCCTCACTTGAAGTATCAATAGGGATCTCCACGTTGTTGAAATAGACACCTCTGGTGCGGTGATTGTCATCCTTTACCATACCGCATACAGGAATGTTAATGCCAAGCTCTCCCAGCACCTTCAGGGCAATGTTCACCTGGCCGCGGCCACCATCCATCAGGATCAAGTCTGGAAGCAGGGAAAAACTGTCATATTCGCCTTTGGATTCATGGGTAAAACGCCTTGTCAGTACCTCTTCCATGCTGGCATAATCGTTTGGTCCCTGCACCCATTTTATCTTAAATTTACGGTAATCGCTGCGCTTGGGCTTTCCTTTTTCGTAAACCACCATGGAACCAACAGACTCGAAGCCGCTGATGTTGGAAATATCGTAGGCTTCCATACGCACAATATTTTTCAGTCCCAGCCAGTCCTCGATTTCCTTCACAGCGCCAATGGTACGGCCCTCTTCCCGCTTGATCCGCTCTCTGTCTTTGGAAAGGACCATCCAGGCATTTTCCTTGGCAAGCTCCACAAGCTTCTCCTTGGTACCTTTTTTTGGCACACGGATATGGACACGCTGCTTCCGCCTTGCAGACAGCCAGTCTTCAATTATTTCCCCATCCTCGATCTCCGTCTGCATCATGATTTCTGCCGGGATAAAAGGTGTGCCGGCATAAAACTGCTTCAGGAAGCTGGACAGTACCTGTGCCTTGGTATCGCCTCTTGCCACACGAAGGAAAAAGTGATCCCTTCCGATCAGCCTGCCGCCTCGCATAAAGAATACCTGCACAACAGCATCCTGCTCCCGGAGATCTTCGCTTTCCTCCATGGCAACAGCGATAATATCCTTGTCCTCTTCGCCGTAGGTGGTGATTTTCTGGCGCTCCCCGATTCTTTTGATGCTGTTGATCAGATCCCGGTATCCAGCCGCATCCTCAAAACGCATGTCCTCAGAGGCTGCCATCATTTTCTCTGTCAGCTGGTTGATGGTATCCTGGAAATTACCGTTGAGAAAATGGAGCACCTGGGTAATATTTTTCTTGTACTCTTCCTCGCTTACATTTCCCTGGCAGGGGGCAGTGCACTGCTTCATATGATAATACAGGCAGGGGCGGTCCCTGCCGCAGTCACGGGGCAAAGTGCGGTTGCAGGAGCGGACCATATAAATCCTGCGCACCAGCTCGATCACGTCTTTTACAGCCGTGGAGCTGGTGTAGGGGCCGAAATACTTTGCCTTGTCCTTTTTCATGGTACGGGAAAAAAGGACTCTGGGGTATGGCTCGTTTACCGTCACTTTGATAAAAGGATAGGTCTTGTCATCCTTCAGCATGGTGTTGTATTTCGGGCGATGCTCTTTGATCAGGTTACACTCCAGCACCAGGGCTTCCAGCTCGGAATCGGTGACAATGTACTCAAACCTTGTAATATGGGTGACCATCTGCTCGATCTTGGCGCCCTTGTTGCGGCTGCTCTGGAAATACTGGCGGACACGGTTCTTCAGGCTGACGGCTTTTCCAACGTAGATGATCTCATCCTTTTCACCATGCATAATGTAGACACCAGGCTTACCGGGCAGCTTCTTTAGCTCTTCTTCAATCAGGAACATAAAAACTCTCCTTTGTTGAAAAGAACCGGGAAAACGTGTCTCCCGGTTCTGCTGTTTTATTCTATATTATCTGTTTCGGTCAATTATTTCATGCACTGAACCCCAATAGCAGAGTTTGCTTAAATTCAGTGACTTTCTGTATCTTCGGAATTTTCAGCAGGCATTTCAGATGCAGCCTGGACTGTAGGCGCGGATGTTTCTGCAGTTTCCGCATTTTCGTCATTTGCAGTTGGCTCTTCCGCATCTATAGTTTCAGCGTTTGCAGTTGGTTCTGCTTCTGCATTTGCCTCTTCTTCCGCATTTGCCTCTTCTTCCGCCTTATTCTCCGCTTTCACAGCCTCATCCAGTGCTTTCAATCCCTCAGCATCCAGCTCGTCGGAGACTTCCAGGCCTTTCTCTACCGCACGGAAAATGATCATAAATTCCTTACCTGTAATGGTCTCCTTGCGGATCAGGTAGGCTGCGATCTTGTCCAGAGCCTCTCTGTGGCTGCTGATCAGGCGCTTGGCTTCTTCATAGGAAACACGGAGCAGCTCCATCACCTCGTGGTCAACTTCTGTGGCTGTATTGTCACCGCAGTTGAGAACTGCACGTCCATTCAGATACTGGTTCTCCTGGGTTGCAAGACCCATAAGACCGAATTTCTTGGACATACCGTACTGTGTGATCATAGCACGCGCCACCTTGGTGGCCTGCTCAATATCATTGGAAGCACCTGTAGTCACGCTGTCAAAAACGATCTCCTCAGCAGCACGTCCGCCAAGATATCCCACCAGCATGGCCTCCAGCTCCTTCTGGGTGTTCAGATACTTCTCTTCCTCCGGAACCTGCATCACATAGCCAAGTGCACCCATGGTACGAGGCACAATGGTGATCTTCTGCACCGGCTCTGCATCCTTCTGAAGGGCACTTACCAGCGCATGTCCAACCTCGTGGTAAGATACGATACGGCGCTCCTGTGCGCTTAGGATACGGTCCTTCTTCTCTTTTCCAACAAGAACTACCTCTACAGATTCCTGAAGGTCTTTCTGGGAAACTGCGTGGCGGCCATTCTTAACAGCCAGGATTGCTGCCTCATTGACCATATTGGCAAGATCAGAACCAACAGCACCAGATGTGGCAAGGGCAATCGCCTCGAAATCAACGGTGTCGTCCAGTCTTACGTTCTTCGCGTGAACCTTCAGAATATCAACACGTCCCTTCAGATCCGGACGGTCTACGATAACACGGCGGTCAAAACGTCCTGGACGGAGAAGTGCCGGATCCAGTACCTCCGGACGGTTGGTAGCTGCCAGGATCAAAAGTCCCTTGGAAGTATCAAAACCATCCATCTCCGCAAGCAGCTGGTTCAGAGTCTGCTCACGCTCGTCATTGCCACCGCCGTAATGGGAATCACGGCTTTTACCAATGGCATCGATCTCATCAATGAACACGATACACGGTGCATTCTTCTTAGCCTCTTCGAAAAGATCGCGGACACGGGAAGCACCTACACCAACGAACATCTCCACAAATTCTGATCCGGAAAGGGAAAAGAACGGTACATGTGCCTCACCTGCCACAGCTTTGGCAAGAAGGGTTTTACCAGTACCTGGAGGTCCTACAAGAAGGGCACCCTTAGGAAGCTTGGCACCAATCTCCACGTATTTGCCCGGGTTGTGAAGAAACTCTACAACCTCCTGCAAAGACTCCTTGGCCTCGTCCTGACCTGCCACATCCTTGAATGTGATCCCGGTCTCCTTCTGGACGTAAGCCTTTGCGCGGCTTTTCCCAACGCCCATTACGCCACCGCCGCCTTTGTTCATACGGCGCATAAAGAACATAAGCAGTACAAACAGAAGTACAGACGGCAAAAGTACGCTGAGCATCATTGCCATAAATTCCCCGAAAGCATCCGGCGGCTCAGATTTGAAAATAATGCCGGTTCCTTCCAGACGTTTGGTAAGGGCAGTCTCATCTTCTGTCAGATTGGTGTAATAACTGATCTCCTGATAAGGATTCACCTGCTTCTTTGGCACGATGGTCAGGTTGTCAGACTGAAGTGTAACGGATTTCACTTCGTCGTTATTCACCATATCAATAAACTTATCATACGTAATCTCACTGGAATTATCCTGCAGCATATTGGTAAACAGGCTGAAACACACCAGAGTAACCAAAAGACATATCAGAAAAGCCAGAATGGACTGATGATTTTTCTTATTGCGGTTCGGATCCTGATTTCTCCTTGGATCCCCTTTATCAGGGCGTCGGCCGCCTTGATTGTTATCCAGATTATTATCCATTTCGTTCCTCCTTACTATCTTTTTTATTATAAAGAAGAACCATAAATAAATCAACCTGGATATTGTGAAAACCCTCTGAATTTTTGAGAAAAAAAGGTCAAAAAAATTTACATTTGAGGGCAAATAGATACTTTTTTTACGGTGCGAACTGTAGTATACTAGGAACATGGTTTTTTCGCGGCGGATACCAATCGCATCTGCTGCATACTTTTTTGTCGTACTTTTTACAGGCAAAATATAACATAATGGATGAGGAACCAAGGATCACTATGCGCAGCAAATATTCCATCAGATATTTTTCGCCAGCATAGTGAAGAGTAGCCCAGAGAAAGAGAGAGGAAAGGCAGAATGAAAAAAATTGGATTCGATAATGACAAGTATCTGAAAATGCAGTCCGAGCACATTCGTGAGCGAATCAGCAAATTTGACAACAAGCTTTATCTGGAATTTGGAGGCAAGCTGTTTGACGACTACCATGCTTCCCGTGTTCTTCCAGGTTTTGAGCCAGACAGCAAACTCCGCATGCTGATGCAGCTTTCTGACCAGGCTGAGATCGTAATCGTAATCGGTGCACCTGACATTGAGAAAAATAAGGTCCGCGGCGATCTTGGCATCACCTATGACGAGGATGTGCTCCGTCTGATGAACGAGTTTACCAGCAGGGGACTTTATGTAGGAAGTGTCTGCATCACACGTTACTCCGGACAGGACAGCGCAGACGCCTTTAAGAAGCGTCTGGAGAAGCTTGGAATCAAGGTTTACGTGCTTTACAATATCCCAGGTTATCCAAGCAACACTTCCCTGATCGTAAGTGACGAGGGATACGGCAGGAATGATTATATCGAAACCACCCGCCCGCTGGTTGTCATCACCGCACCAGGACCAGGAAGCGGAAAAATGGCTACCTGTCTTTCCCAGCTTTATCATGAATATAAGCGAGGTGTCAGCGCAGGCTACGCCAAATTCGAAACCTTCCCGATCTGGAATATCCCGCTGAAGCACCCGGTAAACCTGGCTTATGAGGCCGCTACTGCTGACCTGAATGATGTCAATATGATTGATCCATTCCACCTGGAAGCTTATGGCGAAACTACTGTCAACTATAACCGCGACGTGGAAATTTTCCCGGTTGTACAGGCTATGTTTGAGAAGATCATGGGCGAATGCCCGTACAAATCCCCTACAGACATGGGCGTAAATATGGCTGGAAACTGTATCGTGGATGATGAAGTCTGCCAGGAAGCTTCCCGCCAGGAGATCATCCGCAGATATTATAAGAGCATGGACGCTCTCATGACTGGTACTGGCACAGAGGAAGAGGTTTACAAGATCGAGCTTCTTCTGAAACAGGCTCATGCAACTCTGGAGGACCGTAAAGTAGTTCCGGCTGCCCTTGAGCGAGAGAACGCTACCGGTGCTCCGGCTGCTGCCATGGAACTGGATGATGGAAGAATCATCACTGGCAAAACCTCTGATCTTCTTGGTGCCTCTTCTGCTCTCCTTCTGAACGTACTGAAAGAGCTGGCTGGAATTGACCACAGCAAGCATGTGATCTCCCCGGATGCCATTCATCCGATCCAGGAGCTGAAAACAGATTATCTTGGAAGCAGGAACCCGCGTCTTCATATGGATGAAACCATGATCGCGCTTTCCATCAGTGCTGCCACCAATCCGGACGCACGCCTTGCCCTGGAGCAGATTCCGAAGCTGAAAGGCTGCCAGGCACATACTTCTGTTATGCTGTCTTCCGTAGATATCCTTTCCTTCCGCAAGCTGGGCGTAGAACTGACCTGCGAGCCGAAATTTGAGCAGGGGAAAAAATTGCAGTAAATAGGTTGCTTTTATAAATTGTTATTAACATTTATGTGCGGATAGCTGGATAAGTGGAAAATTCATGATCGATCATGGGCGCCAGACGCAGAATTTCCCCATGCATAAGCACACCCTGCATTAAGCTAGAGGACATTCCTTTACTACGCATTTCTTCGGCAAAATACAATATATCGGTATAAAATAATCATTGACCACTACATATAGTGTTTCTATGTTTTTAGACGCAAAAAATAGGCCATCAACTCGAAAATTGATAACCTAAATATCGGTGCAAAAAGCTCACTTATTTGATTGTTAAAAAAGCCCACCTGGTTTCCGTTCCTGCCTGCTACGCTTTAAGCAAGCCGGATGGTGACCAAGTGGGCTTCTTTTATTTCGGATATTCTATTTTTCGGCTCCCACCTCTTTCTTTGCTTCGCTACACGCCCCTTATACTGCCCCACTGTCGGCTTTTTCTTCCGGGGTTGGATTGTTTTGCGATGGAGACCCTTCTGCCCGACACAGGGCAAACGTGGGGCTTACTGTTCCGTCCAGCACTCTCCCATTTTCAATCGGCAGTGCTTCTTGAATTTGAAAGCTGACCAGTCTCTGCTCCGGGAACGGATTTCCAATCATGCGGTAAGATCTGCGATCCCATTGGGCATTTTTATAAACCATTCGCACGAAGGCCACGCACTTGATCTCACAGCTGCTGAACTCATTCAGCTTTCCCACTCGATGAGCTCCTGCATCTGCCGCACTGCATACCTGCACGGCGATCTGATTCATTTGGGGATTGTATAAAAACCGATAGTGTGACGGCCAGCCGAGCGTTTCAAGTGTGCTGCGAAAAATCGTGATCCGTCCTTCATCCATGTTTAATGTCATACCGAGAACACCGGCGTGCCATATTTTCTGTTCCTGCAATCTACTCACCTCCTCCTAAAAATGGGCGCACTTCCCCCTTGGTTCCTTTTCATCATTCTAATCCGCACTGGCACCGGGGACCTTCCCCGTCAGGATGCCCATCGACACATATCCATCTATCTGCTTCACTTCTGATTCTTTCAGGTGTTCTTCTACAGGCACGCCAAAAGTACCCGCAATATCATCCGGGTAAAATCCCTTCCTGGTATTTACAGGCTTTGTTTCCTCTGATTGTGGCGCACTTTCCCCTTTCTTCCGTTTCTGACCTTCGTGGAAAATTTCTGGCACGAGAAGGTCAAAAACATACAAGGTCTCTCCTTCAAAGTTGATTCGATACCCCAGTATCTTATAGCGGCAGTCACTATCCCAGCCCATCTCGTTATAAACCAATTCTGAAAATGGCTTACAGGACATCTTTCTGCTCTTCCGCTTGTCCGGCTTCGCAATGCACCAACGCAAAGCATCCTTATCATTTTCATCACAGCCGCGTACAACGATACGCTTCAAGTCACTGTTGAACATGACGTGTACATAAACCACATCTTCCAGCACACTGATGCAGGCTGTGTTGAATGTGATGCTGTCTTTTCGAATCACAATTGCCGGGTCCCGGAGGTGAGCGAACAGTTCTTTTCGCACCACTTGATATCCATCATATGAAAAAGTGCTCTCCAGTTCTTCAGCCTTTGCATCTCTTTCAGTCTCCAATGCCTGCTCCTTCGGCGGCATCAACGTTTTGTTTTCCTCCATCTATGTCAATCCATCCTTCCATTATTTCTTCCGCTTCATGGAGCAGCGTATTCAGACCATCTGCGGTAAAAATGTTCATTTCCTTAATTTCTGATGCCGGCCGAAGTACATCCCAATTGCCGGCATAATGCTCCTGCTGCAAAATACCAATCTGTGCGACGCTCGTGATTGGCTGGCCAAAAGTCCCCGCCCATTCCGGTGGGAAAATATAAATCGTCTTTTTAACTGTTTCGCCTTCCGATTCTTCCTCCTTAGGTGGCAGGACGATTTCCTCCACCTTGATCATCTCCGGCTCATCCAGTTCAAAGAGCATCAGCTTATCGCCTCCCTGCTCCACAAGCTGACCACGGAAGCGGTACTTCAAATCTTCGTCCCACTCCATAATGTCAAAAAGAGCCTTTGCCAGTCCTCGACACCCAAGGGTACTTGCACACCAGCGTCCTTCTTTCAATCTGCCCCAGCGGATTGCATTCGGATTGCTCTTTTCGCACGGCCGAATGGCAATACATCTGTCAACCGAATTCAATAAAAGCTCTACATATTCCACATCATCAAACTTTTTCAGACAAGCAGCATTAAAACGCAGCCTTCCGTTTGAAATTGTCATCGCCGGATTCTGCAAGGTTGCAAAATACTGTGCCCGGACTACTTCATAGCCAGTAAGATCCAGACGTTTCATTACTTCTACCGTGTTGGGCTGTTTTTCCCGCATGACACTTTCAGATGCTTCCCGGTATTCCTCTGCCGAGAAACCTGTCCAATCCTTATCAAAAGGCACATATCCGTGAAGGATGCCATCATCTACCACACTCAAAACAGGCAACGGATGATTTTTCTTTTTATACGTCCGGGATGCGCGCAGATGATTGGCCGCATTGAAAACATCTCTGGAGACAATCGCCTCGTGATGATCCCGCTGACGATACTGCGTTCGATCATTGTTGTTCTTCTTTGCCTTGTGCGTAAGGAAGTTCGGTGTGAAGGTCTTTCTCGCCAACACATCCCCACAATGGCGTTCGTTTGCAATGATGCCGGCAATCGTGCCCGGATTCCATTCTGTGTTCCCTAGTTTTGTCTTTCTTTCGTAATCTGTCAGGAGTTCCGCAATATCCTTCAGCGAAAATCCATTCAGGTACAGGTAATAAATAACCTTTACTGTCTGGGCCTCATCCTGATTCACCACAAGGTTACCATCCTCATCCTGGTCATATCCAAGCAACGCCGGCGTAAGGAAAAGTCCACGGCTGAACCGGCGATCAATGGACCAGTTCATGATAATTGATTTGGAATGGGATTCTTCCTCTGCCACGGATGCCAGAATCGTCAGGATCATGCGTCCGTTACTGTCCAGCGTATAGATATTATCCGCTTCAAATTTCACCCCTACAGGCGGGTCAAGATTTTTCAGCGTTTCGATAACAGAAAGGCAGTCAACGATATTTCTGAAGCTCATACGAGGAAGTCTGTTCGTCATTGTCAGTGGAAACACGTACATAGGCAGCGACACGACGAATAGAGGTGCTTTCTCCAAGCCCCTCCACAATTTTGGCCGGGATAACCTCCAGTTCGGAAGTATCCACACCTCTATATCGGTCTCTAATCCTCTGCTTACGATCTATCGCTTCTGTTCCACTGCTCATTCTATAGTTCCTCTCATTCCCCCGGTTTTATACTCCAATACCACTGGCGCATCTTCCGATAACTTCGGATGCCGAGTTCTTTCTTTGTGTTTTCTGCTGTTCTACGGCTAATACCTTCATCGCTCAACCGCATATAGATTTCTCTGGATCTCATATCATCTTCTGAAAGCAGCTTCTTAATCAGGTAGGCTGCTTTTTCAGACTTTGATTCAAATACTGGTGTTTCCGGCTCTGCTAATGGATCTGGCGTAATTTCACACTCCAGCCATTGGAAGCCCTGCTCCGCTGTTATCGAAAATTTGATTTCACCATCAGACGGAGCCAGACTATTTTTTATCTGCCGGACGATGCGGACATCTGTGTTCTTTGGATCTCGCTCCACCTGCAGGACACTCCGGGCGGCCGCCACCGCATCAATACTGCCAAGGCTCCGATACAGACCTTTTGTTCCCTCTTTTTTGTTGAGGTGACCGATCAGCACAATGGCACAGTCATATACAGATGCCCACATACCAAGACGCTGCATCAGCTTTCTTGCTCTGCCTGCGATCTGAAGGTCAGAATCACTTCCGAGATACGCCTGTATCGGGTCGATGACTACCAGTTTCGGCCGAAATTCTATAATAGCCTGCCGGATGCGTTCATCATCCAGTGTCAGGCCACTGTATGTTTCTTCGTTTATAAAGGCCACATTCCCGCAATCCGCCCCACACTTTTCCAGCCGGGGCTTGATGGTATCTGACACACCATCTTCTGAACATTGATAAATAACCCTCTGCGATAATCCGACTGCTTTGCCATCCGGCAGCTTTCCGCCTTTGGATAACTCCGCTATCAGATTCATCATCATTGTGGATTTACCATCGCCGGGGTCGCCTTGCAGCAATGTGATCTTCCCAACTGCTATGAACGGATACCACAGCCAACGAACAGAAGTCGCCTGTACATCACTGTATAATGTAAGAATCACTTTTTCTCCTTTGCTCGTCATCATCGTTCCTTTCCATGTGCAGTCTTTTCTACATTTATATTATAAGGTTTGATTGATGATTTGACTGCTACCTATCATGTAGCACGTTTCATGTTTTGCTACATAGCAGGTAGCAAAATGGGCTAAGACCACACAACAGATAGGAGTGTTAGCTTTTGCGGTCTTAAACTCTTCTATAACCAGTTGCTATGTATTTTTCTCTACGGGATAATTGTTACAGCCTTATGCGGGTAAACATAAGGAGGACCTTTAGGAATATTTGCGGTTCTACGATACTCTTTTATTGCACTAACTAATGTCTGTGAATTACTAAAATAATCTTTCACAAAATCATACGATTTCACATTATGCATACGAAGATCTGCTTTACAAAATTCACTCGGTTTCTTTCCTGAACGCTTAAATCGCTCATAGGCTCCTTCGCTATGAATAATCAGCATCTCTATCTCCGGAGCAGTAATAACATTGATCACATCAACCTTCTTCTCATAAGCTTTGCTAAGCCTAAACTCTTCTCTCCGAGAGTCGAGAATCCTTATGACAGAAATCTGATCTTTAAATCCTTTACGTAAGAAGCGTTCCTCAAATGTCTTAGCGCTCCTGCAGCGAATAACATTTTCTTCAAGCATATCTTCTCTTGTAAAAATCAAAAGATTATTATCCACTAGAACATCAATAATTGCGGCTTCTGCTGATCCTTCACATATACACGCTATATATGGTGCTAACTTCATCCTACCGCCCCCCCTTATTTAATTGAAGCGGCCAGATTTTTCTTCAAACGCATATATGCTTCATACGCTGGAGTTGTTCCTTCCAGGAATCCGCTTTGATATGCATCGCTCTTCTTAATGTCATTGCGCTTTAGAATATAGCTCAAGTTTTCCACTGTAATGCCATTTCGATTTCTTACGATACAAATTCCATCATTTCTGTCATATTCATCCAGCAGTTCCGGATAATGCGTTGTAAAAATCAGCGTTCCGCCTCTTTTGTTAAGTCGGCTGTCCATGAAGAAGCGCATCAGAGTCGTTACAATTTCTTTATTAAAATGATTTTCAATTTCATCTACCAGAAGGTATCCTCCAGATTGAAGAACCTCTTTCACCATCGAAAATGTAATAATGCCCTTAATTGTACCAGAGGACAAATACTGTTCAAGATCTACCGCATTATTCAAGATTATCTCATCTTCATCTCTAAATTTCAGATGAATAAATGTTTTTCCTTCCGTCTGCTCAAAGCATAGCTTCTCAATAGTCGGGTCAAGAAAAGTAATCACTTCCAGCGGAATATCTTCTGTAAAAGGCAAAACATTCACATTCGTATATGAAAGAAGGCTAAACACATCAACAGTGTCATTTACCTTTTTATTATGAGCGATAATAAAGCTGACATCATCTGAAAGATAAGCTTCATTGCTATTACGTGAATCAACAGGCTCTATTCCATCGAAATCCGTCAAATATTTTTTCGACTTAACGCTTGCAATCGGCTTTTCCCATAGTCTTTCAGACAAGATTGAATACACATACTCGCCAGTCTTTGCTTTTTTCGCTGTAATCACGGTTTCAAGACAGCAGATATATTTGCGCTTATCATAAAAGTATGTGCGAATCGTAGCTTTCTCTGATCCTCCAAGAATGGTTTTTGCCTCCACATGATTGATTGGCTCATTCTTTATAATGTTCAGTGCTAAATTGATGACTTTCAGCACAGAGGTTTTACCAGAAGCATTGATTCCAATAAACGCACATGCAGAATGAAGGTAATAGTTATCAATCAGGTTGTACAAATTATTCTTGTCATCTTCACTCACACGCTGCTGAGTGTAAAAGCAAATATCCAAGTCCTCCTTAAACAACGGAAGTCCTTGTGCTGTAATACGAAGTATTTTCATGTACCATTCCCCCTTCTAAAAACGGTTTTCGCGTTTTTATTTTCCATCAAATTCATTATACCCTATTCTCCGGAAATTATCAACGCCTTTTTCGTTTTTATTTTCCGTATTTCAAACTCCGATACGCATCCAGCACGAATTCCAAAAACTCTGGGCTCATCTGTTTCACCATGCTCTTACCATCCACATTTCCCAGCATGGTCACACCAGCTTTTGACAGGTCATCTTCTCTCTTCTCCAGTTCCTTGATGCTGTCTGCCACGGCCGCATTGATGAACGCAGCGAGCTTTTCTCCGTCAACATTGCTTTGTACCGGCATCGGTGCGCCATCATCACCGACTAACCGGATCACCTTCGGGTCAAGGATAGCCTCTACTTTTTTAAGCGCCTCTTTCTCCGGCATCCGCCGCAGATACCCTTTCATTGCACTCACGACCACCAGTTCCATCTGGGTCGCTGCGTAATCTTCTACTGAAAGCCATGCTAATCTCTTCATGTCGTTCTCTCCTGCTATGTGTATTTCTGTACTCTCAACATATAGCAGAATTTTGCACATAGCAATGGGTTCGGAAGAAAAATCCTCCAAAAGCAAAAAAATCCCCACCAGACAAGACGAAATGTCTCATCCAGTGGGGTTGCCAAAATCATGCTTCCTGCTCTAGCATTGCTCGCTCTTGTGCTTTCCGTTTCCGGATCATCAGCGTGTGTGCCGTTTTTTCCTTTCTCTTTTCTCTATGGTACCGAATGCAGAGTCCGTTGACCTGTCTCACGCAGTTCAACGTAGCCCTCAAATACGCTGTCACACTCCACTTTCGTGCAGGTGTCATCAAACCAGTGGATTCTAAAATGTTTCGGTGAAAAAATGGTAACGGAAAGCACAAAGGCTTTCACATACGTTCCAACTGCTTCATCCAGAAACACCTGCGTCCCTCCCGCCAGAGAATCCAGCCATTGCAGTGTTTTCTCCCGGATTTCATGGGTCTGCTCCAGCTTCTTCCAGTAATCTTCCATGTACCGGACCTGTTCGGCCTGCTGCTGGGCTTCGTGTTCCAGCTTCTCCAGCTGTTCCTCTTTGTCGAGAAGTCTGTTTTCCAACTCTGTGACTGCTTCCTTAGTGACATATTTGCTCTATCCGGCACTTATAGCAAGCTAAATTCGAATTATAAATCGTAGAATATCTGCCCATATAATCGGGCAGAACTGACGATTACGTTGTATGTAAAAAGGCTCTCCTTTTCAGGAAAGCCCATGAAGGTCAGATACGCACTGCGAAGTCGAGTGCAATCCAGCCTGCACCGGATTTCAGCTTGCCCCAGCCTTTCACAGAACCAGCACCAGCAGATTCTGCCACGATGGTGAACACGCCCTTTCCGGTATAATAACCGGTCTTACCGTAATTCGTGCCCGGTCCTTTACGGATATTGAGGTCATTGATAGACACGCGAACCGCATACGGCACAGATGCAGTCTGATTCACAGGATAGACCGCCTTTCCGGTCGGGTCAAAAACCGTATACCCCGGATTCGCATCCGCACACTGCTTCGCATAGGACAGATCATGGAACGCCCCTTTCTGGGAAGCTGCATTCTGCCAACTCTTACGGACACGGTACCAGCCGGAAATGGTGGTACTGCCAGAGGCTGCATTATACTGTGTCAGGTTCCAGCGTTCGATGATATTGCAGAGATTCTGCACATAGGTGTGGCTGGTGGCATAGCCGCCGTCCTTGATGATCTGCACAGCCTTCTTGTAGTCCATGCATCCGGCCAGACCTTCATAACGTTTCCTGCTGCCATTCATCGCACCAAGCAGGTAGGCAGTGTGGTCAGCAATGGAGTCCTCCACACAGGCGTACTTTCGGAAATCAGCGGTGATCGTGACCATCGAACCGTCATCATTCTGTTCCTGCGTTTTCTTGGTATAGACCGACTTGCCATCCCAACTGCTGCCGCTCCAGTTGTTCCCGGAAAGCGAGGTCTTCATGCCAAAGCAGTTATTTGCATTCTGTGCCAGCTCAGATTTACCATAGCCGGACTCCAGAATAAACTGCGCCATCGACACGCAGGCGAGGATGCCGGACTGCTTCTGGTTTTCGGTAAACAGCGGTCCGATCTTTGCCACTGCCTCTGCTTCTGACAGGTTCTTAAGGGAAGCTGCCTGCAGGCCGGATGAAGATGAACCGCCCAGTGCCGTGGTCACCCTTGCGGCCAGATCACCCAGACGGGCATACAGCCAGTTTCCGGGACAGCTTTTGTTGGCAAACCAGCGGTGAACAGTCAGGATCATCTCATCTGCTGCCGGAGCGTAGTTGAGTGTTTTATTCTTGTCGCCCAGCCACAGGAGCTTCTTCTTGCCGTTACGTTTGCAGATATCGATGCAGAGCTTAACGAGCGAGTTATATACGGCGCTGTTCATCGCATACGGCTCATTCATGTCGCTGGCACATTCGATGGTGACCGCCCTCTGGTCATTGGAATTGCTGGACGAGCACCAGCTGCGGTTCTTCTCCTCCACGCACAGAGAAACACGGCCATCCGTGCCAATGCCATAGTTGCAGCTGGCCTGACTGCCCACGTGGGTGATAAGAAGCCGAACACCCTTTGCAAGAGAACTGAACCCCCGCATCGCTGTGCCGACGGTCGATATGGTCTTACCCAGAACAATGAGCAGCGGACCAATGGATGCCGCCAGCAGTCCGATCTTGATGATCGTTTCCCTGGTACCCTCATCCATGCTGTTGAGCTTATCCACGAACTGCTGCACCGCCGACACGATCCTGCGGATGGTGGGCATCAGAATGTCGCCAAAAGAAATAGCCAGCTCCTCCAGCTGAGATTTCAGGATGGTGAGCTGACCATTTAAATTGTCCTGCATGGTTTCTGCCATGCTCTCGGATGCACCATCGCAGTTTTCAATGGCACCACGCAGTTTGTTGATGTCCGTCTCGCTGGAATTCATCAGGGCAAGGAAGCCGGACATGGCATTCTTGCCAACCAGTGCCTCTGCGTTGGCGGCCTTCTCAGATTCCGAAAGCCCGGAGAACGCCACACGGCAGTCCGCAAGGATGTCATTCAGGCTTCTCATGCTGCCATCCGCATTGCTGGTCGCAATCGTGACCTCACCGATATTTTTACCCACAAAGGTCACTTCACCGGCAAGGTTATTCATGATGGAACGTAGCGAAGTACCGGCCTGCGAAGCCTTGATACCACTGTTTGCCATCAGGCCGATGGCTTCTGCGGTATCCTCTGCCGAGAACCCCAGCGCACCGGCGATAGGCGCACAGTACTTGAACGTCTCGCCCATCATGGAGACATTGGTGTTCGCATTGGAAGAAGCAGCTGCAAGGATATCTGCAAAATGCCCGGAATCCGCAGCGGATAAGCCGAACGCGGTAAGGGCATCCGTGACGATATCCGAAGTCGTGGCGAGATCTTCACCAGAAGCCGCCGCGAGGTTCATGATACCCTCGATGCCGTTCAGCATGTCAGAAGTCTTCCATCCGGCCATGGCCATGTATTCCATCGCCGAAGCTGCCTCGGATGCAGAGAACTTGGTCTTTGCACCCATCTCACGGGCTTTTGCACGAAGCTGGTCAAAGTCATCTCCTGTCGCACCGGAAATGGCAGAGACCTTACTCATCTCGGAATCGAAGTCGGCTGCGGTCTTCACAGCGGCAGTACCTAGACCGGTCACTGCTGCGGTCACCGGCAGGAACTTCTTACCGACATTCTCCACCGAAGACCCGATGTTCTGGAGCTTTTCTCCTGCTTCATCGATCTTGGCAAGAGTCGCATTCGTGGTCGCCGCCTGGTCCTGTAAAGACCGCAGATTCTGTTCGGTCTCCACGATCTCACGCTGGAGAGCATCATACTGCTGCTGGGTGATCTCACCGTTGGCAAGCTGCTCATTGGCCTGCTGTGCGGCAGTCTTCAGAGTTGCCAGCTTTTCCTTGGTGGCTTCAATGGCATCCTTCAGCATCTTCTGCTTCTGGACGACCAGTTCTGTATTAGAGGGGTCCAGTTTCAGGAGTTTGTTGACATCCTTCAGTCCGGACTGCGTCCCCTTGATTGACTTGTTTACACTTTCCAGTGCTTTGGAGAGCTTTGTGGTATCGCCGCCGATCTCAACGGTGATGCCCTGGATTCTGGATGCCATTTGCGTAACCACCTCCTGCAGGCATAAGAAAAGCCCATCTGCACGGAGCAGACAGGCAGAAAATAATCTGAAATTTACAATTCTGTCATTGCTAAGCGACAGAAAAAGAGCTATACTTAAATTGAGAAATTGTACTCAAAGGAGGTATGCTCTATGAGTGGATATAATATTGACATTGCCGATATGCAGTGCTGGGTCTTTCGGATGGCTCAATCCAAATGGAAAATGTCTCCCAGCGACTGCGCAGAACTGTTTAAGAAATACGACATTCTCGGATTTATCGCCGACTGCTATGACATTCTTCATTTGAATAGCTACGAATGTGCTTTGCATGATGTTGAAACCCTGCTCAAGAATCGAGGTGTTACCGTATGATAGGACTTGAAGATGGAATGCTGCTCTACCACGGAAGTTATGTCAGTATTCCTGACATCGACTTAAGCCACTGTATGGGTGGTCTCGATTTTGGTCGTGGTTTCTACTTAACCTCATCTTATGAACAAGCATATAACTATGTCCAGCTTTCTGTTCGCAAAGCAAAACACATCGGTGCTGTTCCAAAAGACTTTAATCCAGCTGACGGACAAATATCCGTCTACAAATTTCACTATGATCCAAACATTCTCGCTTACTTTTTTCAAGAACCCAGTATCGAATGGCTGCATTTTGTAGCGGCCAATCGAAAGAAAGATCTCTTTCCTCAGCTTCTGAAAAAATACAGCGTAATTGATATCATCGGTGGAAAGATTGCCGACGATCAGACAGCCCGTACCCTTCAGATTTATATCAGTGGTGAAGGTGCTGGTGAGCCTGGGACTCCAAAAGCAGACAAAGAAACGATTGAAAAACTTTTACCAAACCGTCTCAAGGATCAATTTTGTTTCAGAACTCAGGATGCCGTCGAACATCTTGAATTTATAAGGAGTGACCGCTATGGCAACATCAAATTGTGATAATGCTATAAACTATAAATCTACAGATTCTCAAAAGGAATGCTGCGCAGTAATTGCGATGCGCGAAGCTGTAGAAACCCTTGCAGCACGAGAAAAGATTTCTTACGAGGAAGCTCTTCTTCGTTTCACAAGTTCTCGTGCGTATGAAGCCCTCTTTGATTTTGACACAGAGATTTGGAAAGAAGGCTCTGATTATCTGCTGAGTCTTTATGACTACTGCACTTCCAGAAAAACTGCATAAAAGATAAGTATTAGGAGGTGGTTTTATGAACGAGATTGCCATCGATGATTCACAACGCGAAATGTGCGCCGTACTCGTTATGCGCACTATGCTCACAGACTACTGTGATGATACCGGGGTTTCCTTCAACGACGTATTTTTTCGCTTTGTAACCTCTCCCGCATACAAAATGCTATTTGACTATTCCACCGGACTCTGGATGGAGGGACCCGATTATCTCCGCAAGGGAAGACTTAATCTTTTTCCATTGCGCGATCAATTAGACGATTTCCTCGCTTTTTTTATTCAGCAGGGACGCTGTGATGAAACTGTATTATCCACCCGCCGGACAGTCTCTTACATTATCACAATGTCCGCCTCTAACTCATGGGATACCTATCAAGATATCAAAGATTGGTATTTCGAGAAAAAACTTACAACCAAGTACCTTGATAAAATATACCGGATTATTGACCATATGGAGTACTGGCAGCTGAATGGCACCCTGATTGGTTGCTCATTTCTCTAATCTTGCTCTTGTCTAACTGTTACAGGCTCAACACCGTATTTAGCCGCATACTCTTCAACAGTCAATTTCCGTAGAGATAAAGTATGCACCAGTCTCCTTCTCTACGGAAGCCAGTCACGTCTGCGCCTGATCGATGACCATGCCGTCAAGCTTGTACTTGAATGTGAATTCAGTTAAGGAGGCGGC
>NZ_JBQKLL010000037.1:0-36824 GCF_052116245.1 Blautia sp. Sow4_E7 | reverse complement strand
GTGAAAAACTCCAATCTATCAAAAATCGCATGTGAATTATAGTGAATTACTCCAACTCGCAAAGGGCTGGGGTAATTTTATATCTGACCGCATTATTATTTGGCGGTTACGTACTTTACGGTATCCCAGTTTCTCCGCAGCATATTTTCTTCTGTGACCGAATATGATCTTATAATAGCCATCCGGTACAGGTCTGACGATCAGCGGATTTAAGATGCCATACTTCTCAATGCTTTCCTGCAGAAGAAACATTTCCTTATCATCTTTCACCTGAAACGGATGCTGTTTGAACGGTCGAAGACGCTCAATCTCAATTTCTATGATTCTTTCTTCGTTTTCTTCTGATTGTCTGTTTAGTTCAGTCATCTTGACTCCTTTCATCCAGGATTCAGGAACTAAAAAATGCCTGCCTGGAACTTTTATAAATAGTAAAGTTCCAAACAGACATTGCTGTTTGACCATTAGCTGTAGCTAATAGAATTGAATACTGTTTCAGCTAATTCATGTTTGCAGGTTTGGGAGAGATTGTTTCTTTTCCCGCCTTTTCTCTGATTTACATCCCCGAATAAGGGGTGACAACGGAGCGGAACCCAAATGTTAGCTGGACTTCTTAAAACCCATGTTTGCAAAACGGTAATTTTGATTAGCTGTCAGCTAACAAAAATCGGATTGTGTTAGCTGGAAATTAATCATTTTGAATGGAATTTTGTGTCACGAACGTGATTAGAAAATAACAAAAGCGTTCGTTGTCAGCTAATCCAGCTAACATTTTCGAACGCTTTGAAGCCCGTCGCCAAGAGGATTTGAACCTCCGACCCCTCGCTTAGGAGAAAAAATCAAGCTAGTTTTCCATAGCTTTCTCTGCCTAATCCAGAATCGTTCGAAGTCCCGTGAAGACTTTAATTTTCCTGTAAAAATAACTATTTGGGATTACTATCAAACCTCATCGAGTTTCCTGTAGTTTCGTCAGGATTGATTAGCTGTCTCTTAGCACAGCTAATATTTGGCGATAACAAAACGTACACCCGGATATCATATATATCGATCCTTTTTCCATTAGTCATGGAAAGCGGAAAAGATGTTATATATTTGTTTGATCAGTTACATTCATTATACACTCTTCGGTTGAATTTGTCTAAAACTTTCGAAATGATTTTTTAAATTTTTGAACGAAAGAAAAGAGACAGCATTACACTGTTCCTTCTACAAAATCATCCAAAACATTTTTTTGCCGCCTGATCACTTTTTTTCACAATAAGAAAATACCTGATGTATTGATTTAGATCTTCTTCTACATCTGCTGTTACTACTACTTTATATTCCATACTTTTCCCTCATATCAGCAATAACCGCATCCGCAGATCGATAGTTATCCTTTGATGCAGATACTCTTGATTTCTCCAGTTTCTCCAACATCATTTCTTCAGACATGGCAGTATACGGATTATGCTCCACCCATTTTATCTCAAATGGAAGACCGTTATTTGCAACAGCTTGTGTCAAAAACATCCGAATTGCAGAATTTATACTCTCTACACATATAAAATCTGTCCCTCTTTTTGTTTTCACCAATAAAATATCCCCCGGAATAACCGGTTCTTTTAACGTGTATATCCAAACATACCGTTTATTTCCCTTTTTTCTCCAGTTTCCGTCAGAAAACTTCACATGAATTCCCTTAACAATTTTTCTCATTGGCTGTCCTGATATCATTTCACAGACATTTGCACGGACATTATACTTTTTAGCCAGAAGATAAGATATATATCCATCCCTGAGTTGTTTATTCTCATCTACTACAATCGCATGCGGCAGTTGATGTTTTTTCTGATAATATTTTTCATAATACCATAGCTTCTCTGGCGAAGAATCCAACATCATGTCTGTTTGAATTTTTTCAATTGGGCAACGCCTCTGATCCGCCATATCTGTCAGATATGGATCCAGAATCCCATTCCCGTCATGTGTGCGGTATCACAAAGGAAATTATCCGAAAAGAAAATTTTCAGTTTCCCTTGACTAATTTTTTAGAATGATTATAATTAAATTAGAATAATTCTAAAATAGACCATGAAAAGGGAGTTTATATGACCAAATACGAGAAAGAGATATTTTCCATCATAAATACCTCGCAGGAACATCTGGCCGCAGAGCAGATTTTCCGTAAACTGCGGGAGATCCATCCAAACGCAGTTCTCGCAACGGTATATAATAATCTGAACAGGCTTCTGGATGCAGAACTGATCCGCAGAATATCCATGGAAGGTATGCCGGATCGATATGACCGCACAGAGAAACATGATCACCTGGTGTGCAGAGTCTGCGGAAAGCTCGCAGATACAAAATTTCGGGATCTCACGGCATCCCTGCGTGAACAGATGGGTGATGAATTTCTGTATTATGATCTGAAAGTTTACTATGTGTGTCCCGAGTGCAGAAAAAAGCAGCAGGAGACAGCAGATAAGAACCTTACAGATGCAAAAACCTATTCATAATATAAAACAATGAGATTGGGAGGGATACGAAAATGTTAAAAGGAAAAACTGCCATTGTAACGGGTGGAACCAGAGGAATCGGTTTTTCGATTGTGAAAAGATATCTGGAAAATGGTGCAAATGTTGCGATCTCCGGCTCCAGACAGGAATCTGTGGAAAAAGCCATGGAAAACCTTGGCGAATATCAGGGACGTGTAATGGGAATCTGGCCGAATCTGGGTTCGCCGGAGGAGGTAGCAGAAGCATTTGCTTCCGTAAAAGAAAAATTCGGAAGTCTTGATATTCTGGCAAATAATGCCGGAATTTCTTCCAGAACCAGTCTGTATGACTATACACTGGAGGAATTTCAGAAAATTGTTGATATTAACCTGACAGCTGTATTTATCTGTTCACAGGCTGCTGCCAGAATCATGAAGGATCAGGGCGGCGGAGTGATCATCAATACCAGTTCCATGGTTGGTGAATACGGACAGCCTTCCGGATGCGGTTATCCGGCAACGAAATTTGCGGTAAATGGTCTGACAAAATCACTGGCGAGAGAACTGGCAAAGGATCATATCCGTGTGAACGCAGTGGCTCCGGGTGTGACAAGGACAGACATGGTAGCCGCACTTCCAAAGGAAATGGTAGAAAGAATTTCTGCCGGAATCCCTCTGGGACGAATGGGAGAGCCTCTGGATATTGCCAACGCTTATCTCTATCTGGCAAGTGATCTGGCAAGCTATGTAACCGGAATTACCCTGCGCGTTGACGGCGCTGCGATGACTTGACAGGAGTGTGATGAATATGAATAAAAAAGCAATGTATCAGCTGACATACGGATTATTTGTACTGACATCCCGTATCGGAGTGAAGGATCACGGCTGTATTATTAATACGGCCGGACAGGTGACCTCCAGTCCAAACAGAATCAGTATTGCCGTAAACAAAGACAACCTGACGCATGATGTGATCATGGCCAGCAGAAAATTCAATCTTTCCATTTTGAGTGAAAAGGCAGATTTTGAGATTTTCCGGCATTTTGGATTTCAGTCCGGAAGAACCACGGATAAATTTGCGGATTACCCGTTCTGCAGACGCAGTGAAAACGGACTGTTTTACCTTACGGAAGGAACGAATGCCTACATCAGTGCAAGCGTGGAACAGACCATTGATCTGGGCAGCCATACCCTGTTTATTGCAGCTGTAGAAGATATGGATGTACTGTCAGCAGTACCTTCTGCCACCTATGCATATTATCAGTCCAACATTAAGCCGAAACCGGAAAAGAAAGCTCCCTCCGGAAAAACAACATGGCGCTGTACCGTATGCGGATATACTTATGAAGGAGAAGAACTTCCTGCAGATTTTGTGTGTCCGATCTGCAAGCATCCGGCCTCTGACTTTGAAAAAGTGACGGATATGTAGACTTGCTGAAAGAATTCTATCCGATGTCACAAGTCATTGCCACAAAAATATGCGGTTTTTTGCCATAAAAATGGCTTAAAACCGCATATTTTCTGAATAGTTGCTTCTTTTCTCCGTACAGAAGCCTCCATCTCTATAATACTTTACTTCCATTAGCTGTAAGCTTAAACTTTGCACCCAGAAGTTCCGCTGCTTTTCTGCACATCATCATTCTTCCAAGAAAGATTTCAAAATACTCATACATGGTACAGATATCTTCATCTATTTGCAGGTTCAATGTGATAGAACGTTTCTGTACATTCACCTTCACTGTTGCATTTGTAACTGCATAATTCACACAGTCATGCTTATCAAAGCCGGATTTTTCTTCGTTTCTCACACGATTCCTTCTGACATCAGTTTTATCTGCCAGGATCAATGCAGCAGATACTGCATCAACCGCTCCCCCTGTAGATTCATCATGATTTCCAATGGCAGACACGATAATGACCCTGTCTGTCAGCGGAATATCCAGTTTTTCCAGGAGCGAATACGCTAAAATAGCTCCATATTCACCATGATTTTTCCGGTTGATCGCATTTCCAATATCATGCAGAGCCCCTGCAATACAAACGAAGAATGCTTTCCATGCAAAAAGGAACACAGGCGATGCTTGAACTCTTAAAAATCTCTAAAAAAGTTGCTATTCCAGCCAAATACGCTCTTTTTGACAGTTGGTTTTCTTCTCCAAGTACGCTCCATGCTGTGAAATCAATCGGTTATGATGTCATTGGCATGGTAAAAAAGACACCCAAAATGTTCTTTCGGTACAATGGTAAAGATATGTCTCTTACCACAATCTACAACCAGAATAAAAAGAGGCGCGGTCGTTCCCGATACCTGCTTTCTGTGTTGGTTGATGTTGTAAAGGATGGGAAAGTCATTCCGGCTAAAGTTTTGTACGTCCGTAACAGGAATAAGCGAAAGGAATATTTATGCCTTATCTTACGATGCAATGACTGCTCACACAGCAGTTGTTTTTACTCGATATATGATGCTTTCTCTGGAAAGCCGGGAATCCAACGACAACCGTTCATTGGGTGAACTTTTTTTATACTTTTCTGACGAAATGTCTGACATTACATGGATACAGGCATTTCAAATGCTGCTTCAAATGTTACGAACCATGCTTAGCGACAACACTGAACTGTCTGAAGAAAAAATCAATAATCTGGTTGATACATTTATGAACACATTACCTGCATTATTGAAATCACAGCTTCAAGCAGCATAGCAGCGGAACTTTGACAACTGAATAACTGTCAGGTATTGAATTTTCAAGGTGCATAGGCAAAAAACATGTGCGAAGTTTGAGTCATAATACATAATCATTGCTATTTCACTTCATTTGTATTGACCACGACAGCCGATTTAAATACGAACATATCCAGTTGCCGGCCCGGCACCTACTTTTGCGATATATCCACTTTTAACCAGTTCCGTCAGGGTCCTTTCTACAGTTACCTTGCTTATATCCGGACATAACTCCATGATTTCTTTTTTGGTAATTTTTCCTACCTTATTATCAATCACTGCCTTTATACGATCCGGCTTTGAAAGGCTTCTGTTTTTCAGGTGCTCTACACGCCCCTCAAACTCACTGTATGCTTTCAGTATAATTCCCAGATAATATTTTACAAATGACTCATAACTGTTTTCATTTTCGTGCCATCCATTGGAACTTTCCTGTAATGCCTCATAATAAGTTTCTTTTGTCTTTTCAATCAGCATTTCAACACTGACATACTTTCCGACAATATAGCCGGCTTTATAAAACAAAAGAAGTGTTAACAGGCGGCTCATTCGCCCATTTCCATCATTAAATGGATGGATACACAGAAAGTCAAGAATAAACATAGGGATAAGAATCAACTTATCTATTCGATCTGCTTCCCATGCTTCCAGAAAATTTGTACAAAGTTCATTCATAGCTTCTGGAGTCTGAAATGCCGGCACCGGGATAAAACGCGCTTTCTGATGACCTTCTGCATCTGTTTCTGCAATTACATTATCCGAATTTTTATAATTTCCACCAGCATTTCCTCCGGAATATGAGTATAAATCCCGATGCAATTGTAAAATAATATTGGGTCTCGGATTAATATACTCATAACTTTCATGGATAGTGGCAAGAACTTCCCGGTATCCGGATATTTCCTGTTCAGACCGGTTACGTGGTTCGGCTTTCTGTCTTACTAATTCTTCCAAACGTTTGTCGGTAGTATAAATACCTTCAATCCTGTTAGAAGCCCCTGTACTTTGAATCAAAGCAACTTCCAACAGAGTTTTCAATTCGTCTATATTGGCTTCAAGGAACAGTTCCTGCTTACCTTTATGCTCATGAATGCTTCCGACCATCTGAACAATTTCAGGTTTTAGCAATTGCTCCGGAGTTTTTATATAATCAAAACTTCTCATCGAAATCTCCTTCATTTTAATATTATCTCCATCATTTTACCATCAAATGACGGTGATATCAATTAGCATGATGGAGATATATTTTTAACATTCCTTTTAACGAAACCCATTTTTTCACTAAAATTACACTATTTTTTCACTATTTTTCACTTCATTGTCTTCGCCAGTGACGTAAGAAGTGCTGCCATAAAGGCTGCTTCATCTATAGTAAGATACTGCAGATTGCCATTCCTTCCTCGTTCCCCGGTCTGTGCCAGTTTCTTTCTCCGATAATTCGCCAGTGCCACATTTTCTTCCATTGCCAGTTCTTCATAATCGTTCGCCGGATCCAGATGATATTCATCCTGTTCGTTCAGAAACTTCTGAAAGCTTTCCTTCGTGATTCTTTTTCGATCAGCGATCGTAACGAACTCAAAGAAATGCTGATACTTTTGACTATTCAGGATGCCATATACCTGATTTCTGGTGATTCCCAGCTGTCTGGCCATTTCCGGCATAGTGAGAGTAGCGACCTCCATTTCCGCGTCCCTCTTTTTATCCTCCTTCGTGCGGTATCCGGACTGTCCGTCATACCATTTCTGAAATGCAGCTTTTGGTACACGTTTCCAGTAGTCCACAATCACGACTTCGATATTATTCCGCTTGATCAGGTCATAAACGACACCATCTGTAAGCTCCAGCATTTCTGCAAGTTCCGGAACAGAATAAGACCATTCTTTCAATTCCTTTCCCGGTTCTTCTCCGTTGACTTTATGATATTTAATCTGATTCGCATACCACTTTTCAAAACTCTCAATATTGACCCGCATCTTTCCGGCAATCTCTTTGGTCTCAAAAAAGTTTTTATGTACCAGCCAATACCGATCCGTCTTTTTAAGCCCTAAAAGCTCGCCCATCTCAGAAACACTCATCCATTTCTTTTTTGCAGAAGACAGTCTCTTGTATGGGCTGTTTGCTTCCACTTCCTTTATCAGTTCTTCGTATTTCTCGATATTCATTTTTCCCTTCTCATCCATGAAGCTTTCCTCCTTCTTCCCATACCATACCGCACTTTTTCAAAAAAATTTAGGGTGCTGAATGCCAGTGGCATTCGTTTAGCACCGACCGAAGCAGAGCGGAGAGTCAATTTTTCATCCGGATAGGAGATTAGTTACCATCTGTAACGGTAGCTCGTTTGGTCGATTCGATTGCCTTTCTTACAGCGAAATACAGAAGCCCTGGGAGTGCTTTTCCCGGTTGGCAGTATGGACAGCTGTGAGGAAATGATGATTCAGGACTGGCCGGGCGCTCTTTACAAGAAAGATGACACGGCATTTCTCTGTTGGACTTATTCTCCGGAAGTCACTTATGTTCTGGAATACACTCCAAGCAAAATTGATGATTCCGAAATCATCAAGATGGCTGAAAGTGCAGAACCTGTAAAATAAAAACCACAGTCTACACTTCAAATCGGAGCGTGACTGTGACTTTTTATTTATGCACGGGCATGATTTTTCTATCATTCCTTCTTGGAAAAATGTGATTTTATCACGGAGAGCGCCTCCGAAACAGGTTATACTACAAATACAAAACACAAGGAGGTATTCTTATGAGACTGAAAGATAAAGTTGCAATCATCACCGGAGGCAGCCGTGGCATTGGCTACGCTACCGCAGACAAATTTTTGAAGGAAGGTGCTACGGTAATCCTGACCGCAAGCTCACAAGGTTCTGCTGACAAAGCGGTTGCGCAGCTGAAAGAAAAGTACCCTGATGCAACAGTTGCGGGAATCAGTCCTAACCTGTCCAATTTGGAATCTGTCCGCAATGCGTTCCGAGAAGCTGCCTCAAAATACGGTTGCATTGATATTCTGGTGAACAATGCCGGTGTATCCGAAAGCACTCCCTTTACCGAATATACGGAGGAAACCTTTGATAAGGTTATGGATCTGAATGTAAAAGGCGTGTTCAATGCTACAAGAGCCGCCAGTGAGTGCATGATTGCAAAAGGTCAAGGTGTTATTCTCTCCACCTCCTCAATGGTCAGCATTTACGGCCAGCCCAGTGGCTTTGCTTATCCCGCATCCAAATTTGCTGTCAATGGCCTGACGGTTTCCCTTGCCCGAGAATTGGGTCCGAAGGGTATTCGAGTGAATGCAGTCGCTCCCGGTATTACCCTGACCGATATGATGAAGGCTGTTCCCAAGGAAGTAATTGATCCGCTCATCAAGCAGATCCCTCTGCGCCGCCTGGGTCAGCCGGAGGATATTGCCAATGCATTTGTGTTCCTGGCATCTGACGAAGCATCCTATATCACGGGCGTTGTGCTCAGTGTAGACGGAATGGCAAGAACATAAAAAGGGAAACAGGGCAGCTGGAAACGGCTGCCCTATCTTCAAAATATGGAGGTATACACATGAAAAGAATCATTCCCATTTTAATGACTTTACTGCTTCTCTCTGGTTGTGCAACGCAATCCACTGAAAAAACCTATCGACAGATTACTATGGAGGAAGCTATGACGATGATGGAGGAGGAAACCGGATACATCATCCTCGATGTTCGTACTGCTCAGGAATATAGCGAAAAGCATATTCCCGGTGCTATCAATATTGCCAACGAATCCATTGGCACAGAGGATATCTCTGAACTGCCGGATAAAGATCAGCTGATTCTGGTATACTGCCGCAGCGGTAATCGGAGTAAGCAGGCATCTGAAAAACTGGTGAAACTGGGCTACACCAATATCATTGAGATCGGCGGAATTAATAGTTGGCCCGGTGAAACAGTCACCGGCGATAAGTGATAAAATCACAGAACAAGGAACGACTACTGGATATAATAAAGCCATAAAAAAGAAAACAGGAGGACTTAAATATGTCTGCTATCAGTGTTAATAAAAACAATTTCAATCAAGAGGTTTTGAACTCGGACAAGCCCGTCCTGATGGATTTCTGGGCTCCCTGGTGTGGTCCTTGCCGCATGGTAGTTCCTCTGGTAGAGGAGATTGCCAAGGAGCGCTCCGATATCAAGGTTGTTAAAATTAATGTGGATGAGGAACAGGGACTGGCTATGCAGTTCGGTGTGATGAGCATACCCACTCTGGTGGTTATGAAGAACGGAAAGATTGTCAATCAAGTCACCGGTGCCAGACCTAAGGCTCAGATTCTCGCCATGCTGTAAGGAGGTGCAAAGATGAGATTCTTCGATTTCCTGAAAGGCCCTGACATCAATCAGGGTGTCAAAGAATATAGCACTACGGATGGCGCAGTCCTGCTGGATGTTCGCACCCCCGACGAATACCGGCAGGGGCATATCCCCGGCAGTAAAAATGTTCCTTTGCAGTCCATTGACAAAGTGGCTGGCATGATTGACAATAAAGCTACCCCCATCTTTGTACACTGTCTCAGTGGTGCAAGAAGCCGCCAGGCAGCTGCTGTTTTGCAGCAGCTGGGTTATACCAACGTGAAAAACATAGGCGGAATTTGCGCTTATGCAGGAAAGGTGGAACGATAATATGAAAGTTGTCATTGTAGGCGGTGTGGCAGGCGGTGCTACCGCTGCCGCCCGTATTCGCAGACTGAATGAGCAGGCAGAAATCGTAGTTTTTGAGCGCTCGGGGTATATCTCCTATGCCAACTGTGGTCTGCCATACTATATCGGTGATGTGATTACCGATCGGTCGGATCTGACCCTCCAGACCCCGGAAAGCTTCTTCTCCCGGTTCCATGTAAACATGAAGGTGCGTCATGAGGTCACGGCTATCCATCCCGAAAAAAAAGAAGTTACCGTGAAAAATCTGGAAACCGGTGAGGAGTTCGAGGAGAGCTATGACAAGCTGATTCTCTCTCCCGGAGCCAAGCCTACCCAGCCCCGGCTTCCCGGTGTAGGTCTTGATAAGCTGTTTACCCTGCGCACTGTTGAAGATACCTTCTGCATCAAGGATTACATCAATGCAAACCATCCCAAATCCGCTGTACTGGCAGGTGGTGGCTTCATTGGATTGGAGCTGGCAGAAAACCTGCGAGAGCTGGGGATGGATGTCACCATTGTCCAGCGTCCAAAACAGCTTATGAATCCCTTTGATGCCGATATGGCTTCTTTCATCCATAATGAAATGCGCAAGCACGGTGTAAAGCTGGCACTTGGTCATACCGTAGAAGGGTTTGAGGAAAGGGACGGCGGCGTGGATGTGCTGCTGAAAGACGAACAGCCTCTCCATGCGGATATGGTAATCCTGGCCATTGGTGTTTCTCCCGAAACCACCCTTGCAAAGGATGCCGGGTTGGAACTGGGCATTAAAGGAAGTATTGTGGTCAATGACCGAATGGAAACCTCCATTTCCGACATCTATGCCGTGGGCGATGCGGTGCAGGTGAAGCACTTCGTCACCGGGCAGGATGCTCTGATCTCTTTGGCTGGCCCTGCCAATAAACAGGGACGAATCGCTGCGGACAACATCTGTGGCGGAGACAGCCATTATACCGGCTCCCAAGGCAGCAGTGTCATCAAGATCTTTGGCATGACTGCCGCTACTACCGGCGTAAATGAGACCAACGCCAGAAAAACAGGGCTGGATGTTGATACGGTTATCCTGTCGCCCATGAGCCATGCAGGTTACTACCCCGGCGGGAAAGTCATGACAATGAAGGTGGTCTTTGAAAAGGCGACTTATCGCCTGCTGGGTGCGCAGATCGTAGGCTATGAAGGTGTGGATAAGCGCATTGATGTGCTGGCCACCGCTATCCGGGCAGGAATGAAAGCCACGGAACTGAAGGATCTGGATCTGGCCTACGCACCGCCTTATTCCTCTGCGAAAGACCCGGTAAATATGGCTGGCTTTATGGTTGAGAATATCGCAAACGGTGTTCTGAAACAATGGCATCTGGAAGCTGCAGATCGTCTTCCTCGTGACGGAAGCGTAACTCTGTTGGACACCCGCACTGTGGAAGAATTCGCACACGGACACATTGACGGCTTCTTTAACATCCCGGTGGACGAGCTGCGGGAGCGGCTGGGTGAGCTGGACAAGTGTAAGCCTGTCTACGTCATCTGTCAGAGCGGTCTGCGCAGCTACATTGCCTGTCGTATCCTGGCCGGAAACGGCTTTGACTGCTATAACTTCTCCGGCGGCTTCCGGTTCTATGATGCTGTGACCAATGATCGCTGTCTCATTGAATCGGCTACGGCCTGCGGAATGGATCGAGCATAAAATCAGGACATCTGCTTGCAACTAATAGCAAGCAGATGTCCTTTTTGCTTAATCATTTTGCAATTGTTCCAGTCTGATTTTGTCTGTAACCTCCACTGTTCCACGAGACAGCCTGACCATACCCTCGTTCTGGAAATAGCGAAGCATTCGGGTAACTACCTCACGGGCGGTGCCCATGTGGCCCGCAATGGTTTCATGGGTAATCTTGAGGATGTTTGTTTCCTCTAAGCTGCATTCCTCCAGCAGAAATTCTGCCAGCCTTTTATCAAAGCTTTTCCACATGATCTGCTCCATGAGCCACATAACCTCAGAAAAACGGGTAGCCATAATTTCGTTGGTAAAATTAGCTACCACAGCAGACTCTTTCATAATGCGCTGATAAGTATCAGCAGAAATAACCCACATCGTGGTATCCTTCTGCGCCTCAATGGTGATCTCAAACTGAATGCTGTTCATCATACAGGAGGCGGAAAACAGGCAAATATCCCGATCAAACAAACGATAGAGGCTAATCTCCCGTCCTTCATCGGAAAGAATATAGGCACGAAGCTGTCCGCTTCTTACCAGCAGAAGACCGGTACACTCCACAGTTCCGTTGTGAACCACAGTCCCTTTGTCCACTTTTCGTAAAACTGCATTTTGCTCCAAAATCTGCTGCTGGGTCGGTGTCAGTTTGTTCCAAATTGGAAAATAGGATGAAAAATCCATGGGTACACCTCCTTGAATACATATAATATAAAATAATTTATGGCATATGTCAATAATTTCGTTGACATATAGGAGAGGGAGATGTACAATGGTCGTATAAATGGCATATGCCGCAAATAATATGGAGGTGAATCTATGCCAAGACCGAGAAAATGCAGAAAAGTTTGTTGTTTGCCGGATAATGATGGTTTTGTTCCGGTTCGTGGCGGCGAGGAACTGACTCCCATTGTCCTGAATGTGGATGAGTATGAATCCATTCGCCTGATTGACCGTGAAGGTTTTTCTCAGGAGCAATGCGGAGAATATATGCGTATTGCCAGAACAACGGTTCAGCAGATTTATGCAGCTGCCCGCAAAAAACTGGCCGATGCGCTGGTTGAGGGACTTCCTCTGCGAATCGAGGGAGGGGATTTTACACTCTGCAGCGGAAACAGCGCAGCCTACGGGTGCAGAAATTGCTATCAGCAAAAAATCCATCCGATGCACGAAAAACCGAAAGGAGATAATATTATGAGAATTGCAGTCACTTATGAAAACGGAGAAATCTTTCAGCACTTCGGTCACACCGAACAGTTTAAAATCTACGATGTGGAAGATGGAAAAATCATTTCGTCTGAGGTTGTGGATGCTGGCGGCAGCGGACATGGTGCACTGGCAGGCGTCCTGAGTGCACTGAAGGTGGATGCCCTGATCTGCGGCGGTATTGGCGGAGGTGCCCAGATGGCACTGAGCGATGTGGGTATCCGGCTTTATGGTGGTGTTTCCGGCAACGCTGATGCAGCAGCAGAAGCACTGGCAGCAGGCGAGCTGGACTTCAACCCCAATATCCGGTGTGATCATCACGACCACCATGGGGAAGGTCACTCTTGCAGTTCCCACGGCTGCGGCCATCACTCCTGCGACTGAAATAGGTGATTAAGTCACGGAATATGTGTCGTGATTTGATAAAATATAAATAAAGGAGGCGGTAAAACCTATGAAACAATATGTTTGCGGCATTTGTGGATATATTCACGATGAAGCTGTCGGTGGCAAGTGGGAAGACCTACCTGCCGATTGGAAGTGTCCTGTCTGTAAAGCAGGCAAAGACGCTTTCAAACCCAAAGAAGAAAAAACAGCATCCCAGGAGGTCCTTGAAAAGCCCCATGTGGACAAGGAACTCTCTCCCATGGAAATGAGCATCATCTGCTCCAATCTGGCCCGTGGCTGCGAAAAGCAGTATCTGCCCCAGCAGGCAGATGATTTCAGAAAACTGGCAGAGTTCTTCAGAAGCAAGGCTACGCCCGTCGAGGAGGCCAGCACAGCCAAGCTGCTGGAACTCATTGACAAGGATTTGTCTGTAGGGTATCCCTATGGCAATGCTATAGCCGGTGAAAAGCCTGATCGGGGTGCTCTGCGCTGTCAGGTGTGGAGTGAAAAGGTTACCCGAATGCTCCAATCTCTGCTGACTCGATATGAATCTGAGGGAGACAAGATGTTGGAAAACACCGGTGTCTGGGTTTGCACGGTCTGTGGTTTTGTCTATGTTGGTGACATAGCTCCGGAGCTATGTCCGGTGTGTAAGGTTCCCAGTTGGAAATTTGAAAAAATGGAAGGGAGGGCATAACTATGGCTGAAAAATATGCAGTAAGAAATCTTCGCTTATGTACCAAGGATTGCCTTTGCCTCTATGTCTGCCCAACCGGAGCGACTGATACAGAGAACAGCATCATTGATCCTGAAAAGTGTATCGGCTGCGGTGCCTGTGCCGAAGCCTGTCCATCCTCTGCAATCTCTATGGTTCCAAAAGAACTGCCGCCGCAGCAGCCGAAAGAAGAAAAAGTTGTCGAAGCACTTCGTGGCTTAGTTCAAAGCAAAGCCAATGCAGAGAACATTGCTTCGCAGCTTCCTGATGTCTTGAGCGTCGCTGTGGAAAAATCCTCTCGCCTGATGGCTGAGGATCTGTGCAGAGAAGCCGGCTTTATGCTGCCTCAGAGCAGCAACACCAGATCGTTTCTGGAAAGTATTAAAACGTATCCCGGCATTCCTGTGGATGCTGTGGAATCCCTGTTAAAAAACATTCAATTCAATGAAAAAATGGAGGAAAAGAAAATGGAAAAATGGAAATGCACAGTCTGCGGTTACATTCACGAAGGCCCTATGACACCTGATTTTAAGTGCCCCATCTGCAAGCAGCCTGCCAACAAGTTTGTGAAGATTGAGGATGCTGCGGCTCCTGCAAAGAATCCCTATGCAGGCACCAAAACCGAGAAAAATCTGTGGGAAGCCTTTGCTGGTGAATCTCAGGCACGCAACAAATATACTTACTTTGCTTCAGTAGCCAAGAAAGCCGGTTACGAGCAGATTGCTGCTCTGTTCCTGCATACTGCACAGAACGAGATGGAGCACGCCAAGTTGTGGTTCAAAGCTCTGGGCGAGCTGGGTGATACTGCCGAGAACCTGCTCCATGCTGCTGAAGGTGAGAACGCCGAGTGGACGGATATGTATGACCGCATGGCTCGTGAAGCTGATGAGGAGGGATTCCATGATCTGGCTGAACAGTTCCGTGGCGTAGCTGCCATTGAGAAGATGCACGAGGAGCGCTACCGCAAGCTTTTGAGCAACGTGGAGACCATGCAGGTGTTTGAGAAGAGCGGCGTTACCATCTGGGAGTGCCGTAACTGCGGACATATCGTAGTAGGAACCAAGGCTCCTGATATCTGCCCTGTCTGCAAGCATCCTCAGGCATTCTTCGAAGTGCGTGCGGAAAATTACTAAGAATCAATAGCCTATAGATGATGGAAGTATAAAAGGCAGTATGCCGCCTGTCGGTTTCCCGGCAGGCGGTTTTTTACAGGAGGATGCCTATGCTTCAAGATAATGCCAGCTTTACCTTTTTACATCGCATAGAGGAAGTAGAACTGAACATTGAGGATGGACGCTGGCAATCTGCTTTGGCATTGGCGCTGACTTTGCCTGATATTTGTGGCGGAATTGCTTTCCCAGAAATTGTAAAGCGTTATCGGGATGGGCGTGCTGTTCTGGACAGAAACCAGAGACCAACTCGTGATGTAGGAAATCAATATATTCGTTGGTTTGATACATACGCAGCACCTTTCTTTAAAGTCTCTGCGCAGGATATC
Organism: Blautia sp. Sow4_E7; assembly: GCF_052116245.1. NCBI lineage: Bacteria > Bacillati > Bacillota > Clostridia > Lachnospirales > Lachnospiraceae > Blautia > Blautia sp. Sow4_E7. Next base: position 21,445 of record NZ_JBQKLL010000037.1, on the reverse strand, counting down.
TCGCCCTATATCTGCGGAGAACGATGCTGGCAGCTTCGCTGTGAATACCTACACCAGGACAAAGGCTTTGCAAATACTGAGGACAATACTTCGATTCGTTTTCACCTGGGCGTGAATTGCGGAACCTCAGTTTGTCAACTGGATAGAATTGGTTCTGACAATAGCCTTACGGACATCCGTATCGATATTGAACAGTTTTGCCGAAGAATGTGCCAAGCGGCCAGAGCTTATTATGAAGTAGAACATACAGAGAAAGATTTCAACCTTTATAATACACCCGTTCTGGATTTTATTAAAGCATCACAAGACGAACAATCAAATGCCACGATTGCTATTATGTGCAGCAATTCAGCCTATGGGAACGGACTGAAACTGGCACTTCAGCGCTTATCAAAAAACATCCTTGTATTTGAAACTCCGGAGGCAGCAAGAAAAAACTTGGCAAGAAAAAGCATATGCTTTGGGTTGTTACGGAAGCTCTGACAAAACAGCCGGATCAGCCATGGCGGGCGGATAAAAGAACACCCGTAATTCTTCTGTCCAATCAACCGGAATCAAAAATAACGATTGAAAAGAATACGGGTAAGGTGATCATCTTGCCTGTTCCCGTTCTACCAGAAACGCTCCGTAATGTAGTTAAGGCTTATCTTTTGATAAAGGAGGGAAAGTAATAAGAATGATTATTATTATCCTATCAATCATATTACTACTACTTCTTCTTACTTCTTTCCTCTATATTCAAAAGAAAAAAGCAATGTCGCACTATTTTATGTGATATCATCACCGAAATGTTATTTTAGATTGGCTATACTATAATCAAGCAAAGGAAAGGAGCTGGTAATATGGCAGTTATCAATATTAATAGAAATCAATTTGAAGAAATGGTGCATAGCGGAAAGACTGTTCTGGTGGAGTTTTCAGCCCCTTGGTGCGTATATTGCCGCCGTCTGGCTCCAGCATTGGAAAGCGTTGCTGAGGAATATAAGGATACACTGATATTCACTGCTGTCAACATTGATGATGAACCGGAATTGGCTGAGACCGAGGCTATTGAAGTTGTCCCTACTCTGCTGATCTATCACAGCGGACAGACTCTTGGCTCTATCGTCGCTCCGGAATCCAGAGCGCAGCTGGTGGCTTTTATTGAGGAAACCTTACAGCACCGGACTCAGGAAGTAAATAATGCGCAGCATATCTATGACATGATCGTTGTAGGTGGCGGTCCCGGCGGGTATACCGCAGCTCTTTATGCTGCAAGAGCAGGAATGGACACCGTGGTTTTAGAAAAGCTGTCTGCCGGTGGGCAGATGGCTCTGACCGAGCAAATCGACAACTATCCCGGCTTCGAGGATGGCATCGACGGTTTCTCCCTGGGAGAAAAAATGAAGCGAGGAACGGAGCGGTTTGGTGTGGAAACCAAGCTGACTGAGGTGCTGTCTCTGGAACTGTCAGGTTCTGTAAAGAAAGCTGTGACCAGCGAAGGCGCTATGTACGCAAAATCCATCGTATTGGCTACAGGAGCCGGTCCCAGAGAGCTGGGTGTTGATGGGGAACAGGCGTTAATCGGTAAAGGTGTCCATTACTGTGCAGCCTGTGACGGAATGTTCTATCGGAATAAAACGGTTGTCATCGCAGGAGGTGGCAATACCGCTGCGGCGGATGCGCTGATTCTCTCCCGGATCTGCAAAAAGGTCATCGTCGTTCACCGCAGAGGCACCCTAAAAGCAACAAAGATCTACCATGAACCTTTGATGAAAACAGAAAATGTAGAATTTGTCTGGGACAGTGAGATTATAGCTCTGCTCCATAACGAAAAGCTGACCGGTGTCCAGATTAGGAACGTGAAAACTGGAGAAGAAAGTACCCTTGCTTGCGATGGTGTATTTGTAAGCGTGGGAAGAAAGCCTTCCACCGAATTGATGAAAGATCAGATTGAGATTGATCCGGCTGGATACATTATTGCAGATGAGAGTACCCGCACCAACATCCCCGGTGTGTTCGCCGTTGGGGATGTCCGCACAAAGGCATTACGGCAGGTCGTAACTGCTGTAGCCGATGGGGCAACTGCTGTTCACTATGCAGAGGAATATTTAGCAGGAGGAATGTGAGATGAAAGAAAAAATTAAAAAATGGCTGAAGCCAGTTCTTTTTACCGCAGGCGGCGCATTAGTTGGCCTTGCATATTACTACTTTGTGGGATGCCCCACTGGAGCTTGTCCGCTGACTTCTAACCCGTTCATCACGATGGCCTATATGGGCTTTATCGGCTGGCTGTTGTCCGGTATTTTCGGAAAGGGGTGCAGCGGTTCATGCAATACGCAGTAGCTTTTCTGGAGGGCATTATCACCTTCATATCACCCTGCCTGCTTCCCATGCTGCCCATCTATATCTCCTATTTTGCAGGTGGTGGAGAACGCAGCACAAAAAAGACCTTGTTGGGAGCGTTGGGATTTGTTAGTGGGTTTACTGTAATCTTTGTGGCAATGGGCACTTTGACAGGCACCATTGGCAGCTTCCTGCGAGAATACAAAGGTGCAGTGAATTTAATTTCCGGATTGATAGTAATTCTTTTTGGCCTCAATTTTCTGGGCATTTTCAAAATGAATTTGTTCAGAGGCGGCAGTAAAACATTAAACAGTCGTGAGATGGGGTTCTTCCCCGCTATGCTCTTTGGCATAATATTTTCCTTGGGCTGGACACCTTGTGTGGGCGCATTCCTCGGTTCTGCCTTGATGCTGGCCTCTCAGCAGGGTCATGTAATCAAAGGTATGCTGATGCGGCTTTGCTATTCGTTGGGACTTGGCATTCCTTTTCTTCTCAGTGCTATTCTGATCGACTATTTGAAGTCAGCCTTCAACTGGATTAAAAAACACTACCGGATCATCAATACTGTCAGCGGCTGTTTCCTGATATTGGTGGGTATCCTGATGGCAACAGGAACGCTGGGACAGCTACTCAGCCTGCTTAGTTGAGGAAGGTTTATGAATAAAAAGAAGATAATAATGATACTCGTTCTTGTGTTTGTTCTCATTTTAGGTGGCGCAGGAATTCTATATAAACAGCTTGGACAGAAACTGGCTCCCAATCTGCTTGCTACACAAACACCGCAGGAAACCGAATCCACAGAAGCCTCCACTCCAACAACACAAGAGAATGAATCAGAAAAGATATTGGCACCGGATTTTACAGTTTACGATCTGGATGGAAATGAAGTTCATAGCAATCAGTTTTTCCATATCAGGTGTCGAGTCCCCCTTCTCCCAACGCGAAACAGCCTTGGCACTTACACCCAAACGTTCCGCCACATACTCCTGAGTCAACCGTTTTCCCTGTCTCAGCTTTCTGAGATTCTTTGTAATTGTTTTATTCATTCTATGCTCTCCTTTTTATCCTTCGCAAATCCGACGCGCCATCAAATTTACTTTTTCCAACATTAAGAAGACTTCTTGCCCTTTATGATACAGGAAACTCTCCAAACAATCCTCCTCTTAATTTAAGGGGAGGACTCCCAAAAACCGAGAGTCCTCCAACACATTTATATTTAGTTCCCGGCAACACTTCCGTAAAGCATTCCATCCATCCTTACGCTTCCCGTACCTTCCGGAACGGATTCCACCGTCCCTTTGCATAGCAAATCAAAAACAGCACAAACAGGAACAGATTGTGCGCAATCATGCACGCCCAGGCTGCCACCAGCCCCAAATCAAAGAAGCTCGTACAAATAAAGGTTCCTACGATGCGCACCAGCCACATGCCGACGATGTTGTATACAAACGGCCGCTTCGTCTCGCCCACGCCCTGCATCATGCCCTCCATAATAATGGAGAAGCCGAAGAATGGTTCCGATACCGCCACCATCCGAAGCACTGTGGTTCCGAGGCGAATGACCTCCTCCGAATCAGAAAAGATACTTACCAGCGCCGGTGCCGCAAAGAATAACGCAGCTCCCGAGAATATCATTAAAGCAATTTCAATCGGGAAGAACATCCGTGCCAGCTCTTTCAGGCGCTTTTCATCGTTGGCTCCATAGGCATTGCCCGCCAAGGTTGCTGCCGCCGTTTGCATACCGTAGCCCGGAATGTAAAAGGCGGATTCCACCGTATTGGCAATGGTATGTGCCGCCGTGGACACATCCCCCAAAGCGTTTATCATAGACGCAAATGCCACATAGCCCAGGGATGTTCCGAAGCGCTGCAGCATATTCGGCATGGCCACCCGCAGACAAGGCTTTATAATCTTCATATCTGGCTTTAAGGACTGTCCCTTCGGAGACACCGACGGGTGCCGCCAAAGTACAATCGTAATTAATATACCTCCTACGATATAAGCAATGGCACTGGCCACCGCCGCACCGATCACGCCAAGGTCCGCGCCCCACATGGTAAATGTAAAGGAAAATACCGTAAGCTCTCTGGTGGGATAAATCAGTAAAAAGTTCAATACCACATTGACAAGATTCACCACCACACCGATTTTCATCGGTGATTTCGTATCTCCCGCCGCCCGGAGCACCGTACCGAAAATGGTACTGGCTGTCCGGAATAACATCGGCAAATATAAAATCAGGAAATACTGTCCTGCCAAATCCCGGATTCCTTCATCCACTTGCATCCATTTCGGAATCTGTCCGGACAAGCCTACCGTTATCACCGTAACCACGATACCTACCGCCAGCACGGAAAGCACCGCCTGAGAAGCGGCCCGCTTAGCAGAGTCTTTTTCTCCGGCTCCCAGCGCCTTTGCAATAAACGCCAAAAATCCCACGCCCACTGCAGAGATGGTACTACCCACCAGCCAGTTCAACGTGGTGGTGGCGCCTACCGCTGCCGTAGCCTGGGTTCCCAGACTACCTACCATAGCAGTGTCGATATATTGCACGGCAGTCTGCATGAGCTGCTCTAACATGGTAGGCCATGCCAGCGCCCAAATCACACCGGCCATACCGAAATTGAGCCGGCGTTTTTTACTCTGTTCCATAACTAAATCCTCTTTTAATTAGTCCTACTGCTCTGGCTTTTTCTTCGGCGGGCGCAGTCCCATAAACTGATAGAAATAGGTCTTTAACATACCGTTGTAAATCTTGCGGTTCTTGTCCGCCTGACGACCGAAATACTTCTGGAGCTCCTCGTAGGATGTAATCATGTAACAGGACCAGCTATCTAATCCCGCAAAGGCCTTTCCGAACTCCTGATACAGGCCAGGCAGAGCCCTTTTCTCCTCCAGACGCTCGCCGTACGGCGGGTTCGTAATGACAAAACCGTACTTTTTCGCATGGCTTAACTGACTCACCGGACGCTGCTGGAAATGTGTATTCATATTTTTATAGGCAATTTCTGCACAGAATTTTTTTGGATATCCTCTGTCCAGTAAAGCCTTGTATAACTCATCAGTTCGTTCCGATGCCATAAGCAGCCACTCCAGTAATTATAAAATTCATTAAATCAAAATTCCTTCCAGATGATCCAGCTCATGCTGACAGATCTGTGCCGGCCAGCCACTGAGTTTCTGTCGCTGTTTCTTCCAATTCATATCATAATATTCTACTTCGATATTTTCATATCGTGTCGTTTTTCTTATACCGGAAAGAGACAGGCATCCTTCCTCTGTTTCATACGGAGTATCCTTGCTCAACAGGACTGGATTAAACATCACAACATCTACGAATCCCATATTTATAATGATCACTCTCTTTTTCACACCGATCACTTCGTGCTACGCACTCAGTCGCGGGCGCGCTCGCATGCTTACATGCCAGCATGACGCATTCTCACTTTGCCTTCGCGGATATTTGCAGCCATGCCTACACAACCGCCACGATTTGCCTGTAAGGTGTCCTGTAAATCCCTTCCCACCTGCAAATCTGCTTTTGTAGCAGGTTCTGACTTTTGTCCCAGAAAGAACACATCTTTCATTATCGGTTTTACCATCTATCATTCCTCCATGTCATCATCTCTTTTTCTGTGAGTTACTGAATTCATCCATCATATAAGAAGATCCGGTAACCTCCCCAAATGCATCCTGTTTTCTTTTTCTTTTTTCCCTTGCATTTTCTTTCAGCATATCATTCTTGATTTTAATCTGTTGATTCAGACAACCAATCTGATCCATTACTTCATCATATAATTTCAATTGTTCAGAATCTGCAAACGGGAGGAGATTTTTCAAGTGTCGATATCTTTCTTCGATCAATTTCTTCCTTTTTTCTTAAACAATCCCATTTGATCAATCCCTCCGAACTATATAGTGATTATATCAACAAAATCATATTTCTACCATAGCGAGGTTTTTTCATTTCCATGTTGTATAAGAGGCTCTCTTTTCCCATATAAGTGAGAGGTTCTTTTTCTAAGAGCAAGATCCACCCGTGTTTAACAGTAGTACCATTTTGGCAACTGCTTCACTTACGGGTTTTCATCTTGATGGGGATTCCGGTCTTCGTTCCACTACGGTCCGCGCTAAACGCAGGTCCACTGAACCTGCAGCGCCCCCATGCCCTCGTTTTCGACATCACAGATGTCTTCTGGCTTCCTCTAAAAAAGTGGTCGCAGCAACATAGGTACAAATGGAAGGGACAGCCATTTTTACTTATGTTGGCATCACTAAGTCACAATGGCGTATCCCCCAAGAAGAAGAACAACCGTAATTCCTTCCCCCAAAAGCCCTTCCTCAGAACCGCTGTATTTCACGATCACATCCCACAAACGCATCTTTTCATCATAGCCAACATTTAAATTCCAGGATTTCTCCCTCTCTCCTTCAGTGGAATCCATTGCAAGATTTAATAGATTATCTATTTTCTGATCTGCCAAAGTCTTATCCGTCCATTTCACATTTTCACTATTATATGAAAAAGAGCTGCCAGTGACGGCAACTCTTTTACGATTCATTTCCTTTTGTTGTATTTCTAAATTCGTCCGGTCCGCTCCCGATTTTCCGGAAATCCTCATCAGTCAGGCTGCTTTTATCTGTTCACATTTTGCGCAATTGCCTTGATCACCTCATCTATGACGATAGGCTTGGCAATATGGCCATTCATACCTGCATCCAAAGATGCCTGAACATCCTCTGCAAAGGCATTGGCAGTCATGGCAATGATAGGAATGCTGAGGCAATCCGGTCGATTATTCATGGAACGGATAGTCTCGGTGGCCTCATAGCCGTTCATCTCCGGCATCATAATATCCATAAAGATCAGATCAAAAGTACCTGGCGGATTCTCTGCAAAGGTTTTTACCGCTTCCTTGCCATCAGCAGCTCTGGTCACCCGGATACCCAATTCCTCCAGCTGCACCATTGCAATCTCCGCATTCAGGTCGTTATCCTCAGCCAACAGTATCTTCACACCCGTCAAGTCCACATTGGTGTTGGAGTATCCCTGCTTCCGAACATTGCTTTCATCAGTAAGTTCCAGGGGAAGCTCTACCGTGAAGGTGGAACCCTCACCTTTTCTGCTTTTCACGGAAATGGTGCCTCCCATCAGATCTACATACCTCTTTGTAATGGCCATACCAAGTCCTGTGCCTTTATAGTGCGTCCGCGCATTGTTCTCCTCCTGAGAAAACTCGTCGAAAATATGCTCTATGAATTCCTCGGTCATTCCTATCCCGGTATCTGATACCCGGTAGCGAACCATAATGTGTCTGGCATCCGCACCCGGATGATAGCTGGTTTCAAAATGGATGCTTCCGCCATCCTCTGTAAATTTTACCGCATTTCCAAGAATATTCACCAGTACCTCCCGGATACGAACCGTATCGGCAAGCACACAGGTTGCTTCGGGCTCCTCAATATTTGTGAAAAACGAAAGGCTTCGATTGGACAGAAATCCGTACATAATACTCAATACTGTATTTACAACTTCTGTAATATCAGCAGGAACAGGAGCAAATTTGATTTTTCCGCTCTCGATTCGGCTGATATACAGCACATCATTAATAAGAGTCAGCAGATGCTCAGAGCTTTCTCCAATCTTTTCCAGACATGCCATAACCTCCGGTTTCGGATCATACTTCCTGGCAATGTTGGTAAAACCAATGATCGCATTCATAGGTGTTCGAATATCATGGGACATATTATTCAGGAAAATAGTTTTTGCACGGCTGGCATTTTCTGCATTACGGACTGCGTCCTCAAGGATCTGATTGATTTTCTTCTCTTTCGTCCGGTCAGACAAGTCCAGAATATATTTCTTTGCTCCCTGAATGTCTGTGCAGAATACGACCACACGGAACCACAACACCTTACCGGTTTTCTGATGGATATACTCTCTGTTCCACTCACATTGCTCTCCGGGCTTAATTTCCGACAGCTGATCTAATATGTGAATCGATTCGTCCTGCCTGACAAGATTCTCTATCTCATAAATATTACCGAGAACCTGCTGTTCCGAGAGTCCCACCAGTTTCTCAATATTGGGACTGACATATTCCACATGAAGGTTTCTCGCATCCATCATCAGGAAGACGTCGTCCACATTGGTGGATATTTTCGAGAACAGCTCGTCACGTGCAAGCAGCTCGTAGTCCTTCCGTTTCAGCTTCTGCCGATTTTGCTGGATTACCATAAGCAGAAGCATCACGGCAAGAGCGATCACAATTCCCGACACCACAAAAACGGTGATCGTCTGCATCTTATTCATGCTGGCATTGACTACAGCAGCAGGCACCACACCCAGAACTGTCCAGTCCTGAAAATCCGCAGATTCATAGACTAAATAATAGTCCCTGTCATTTAATTCAAACACCATGTCACCGGAACCGCCTGAAAGGAAAGCATGACGCAGGTCTTCAAGATCCCGGTCGGTAAGACTGCCGGAATCTTTCAACATAGCCAGAAAGTTATAAATATCCTGCATATCCTCGCTTCCATTGTCCACAACTACCCGGCCGTCAGGCAAAACCGCAAAGGTACTGGCGTCTCCGTCAAAGGCAGAAATCTTTAAAGCCTCCACCATGTCAGAGTTGTTATAGGTAATGGCAATCGCCTCATAATCAAAGTCACGATAGGTACCCTGCCTGGTTGGAACGGCAAATACCATGATCTCCGGCTTGTCCGGGACAACGGAGTTGACGACCACTGGCTGCTGTTCCAGAATCAAAAGAGAAAGCTTCGTTCTGAGATCCAGGTAACCCCTCTTCCCTTCCAGTGTGATGTAATCTCCATTTCTAGAGATAAAATAAAAATCCGTGAAATTGCTTTCTTCCCTGGCCTGGTTCACATAAGCAATAATATCCGTTTCGCTTTCCGACTTCTCCAGATAGGGGACCCACATCCGCATGCGGCTCCAGTTGACAGAAACCAGATTATACAGAGTCTGATTCGCCTGATGAAAGATCTCACTAAGGTGGGCGGTACTCTCTTCATAAATCGTTTGAGACACAAAGCCGAAATAGGCAAAACCGGCACTAACCGCTCCTGTTGTTAGCAAAACCACCAACAGCAGAATAAACAGTCTCTTTTTCATAGCACCGCCCTCCTTTCTGATTTTTTACGATTCCTCATTTTGCCGGAAGAATCGTCACATATTCCGTAGGCTCCAGAAATTGTTTCGTTTTTGCCAGTGCCTCCTCCATACACTCCTGGCTGGAGAAATCACTTACCAGATAATCCTCCCGCTTGGATTTCAGATCATCGGGCATGGGGCAGTTGCAGAAGGTCTCATGCTCCAGGAAAGTGTCGGCACCCACCAGAAGCATGGTGTAGGTGGCATTGTCATCCAGGGACTTACCGTCCATGGTGATATCCTCCAGAGTAAATTTTCCGCGCTCGGTCTCGGTGACCGTATACTCCATACCGCTGGTTACAGGCATCAGATTTCTATGATAGATGGGATTGGATCCGTCCTCCTTCACATTTACCAGCCATTCCATGATACGACGAACCTCCTCACCGGTGTATTCTCCCCTGTAAATGGCGTTTCTGGCTGTCAAAACCCACTTGGCCTGCTGCAGGGTGTAGGTTCCGGAATAGATGGAAGTGCTGGCCACAGGGGAATAGCCTACTGCAATCTGGTCGTCAAAAGCGGCACGCAAGGTATTCATCATAGAAGATGCTGCAGCACTGCCATGTTCACCGAAGTCATTGGAATAGCCATTCTTCTGCGTGAACAGGATTTCCTCCGCTTCCGGATCCACATAGTCGGTGATTTGGGCATTGAATGCCTCATAGGCGCTCTGGGCATCATATTCACCGGTCATCATCTTGTGTCCTACATCCTGAGAGACGGCAAATATCTCTGTGGAGGCCAAACGCATATACAGGTGATTGCTGTCTATGTATTCCTGTGAATACTTAAGTGCAGGAGAGGAAGAAATATTTACTTCCTTATTGTAGGACAGCACAGAAGTACCGGCAGCAACGGCCTTCTGCCCTTCTTCACTAAATACGGCCTGCAGGATCTCCATAACGGCTTTCTTCTTTTCCTCGTCCTCTTCCACCTTACTGGAAACGGCCACCTGGCACATGGGATAGGTCAGGATCCAGTTGTCCTCAGAGGTTTCTCCGAAATAGGGCAAGATCACACTGTTAAGACCGTCTTCTTTGCTGATATCGTCTGCCAGAGCGGCAGTGTTTCGAATCATGGCAGTCTGTCCGTTCCGGTAGGCCTCGGTGACCGGGCTGAATCGTAATTCTTCGTCACCGGGCTGGATGCGCACATCTTTCAGAAACTTCTCATACTTTTCAAAGACTTTGGGCCAGACAGTATCATCCAGGCCCACCTGGTGATCGTCTGTCTCACTTTCATAATCCATACGCCACTGAGTTCCCTCCAGACTCATCAGTTCCGGGATGGCACAGCCCTGCATGGTCTCCAGACAGGAATAGTCATAATCCCAGTCCGTCTGGAAGCCCTTGATCCCCAATTCCTCAAACGCATCGATGGCTTCCACAAACTCGGAATAATTGGTGGGCAGAGGGATGTTATACTGATCGAACAGATCCTTGTTGGCCATGATGGAATCCACCTCGGCGCACATGGGCAGCCAGCGGATCGCACCGCTGTCTTCACGGTTCACTTCAAGGTAGCTTGAGTAGAAGGTTCCCGCTACCTCGGTCTGGCTGAGATCCATCAGATGGTCAGCCAGAGGAGCCGCATCATTCAGGGAGAATCGACGACAGGTGATGACATCCGGTATCTCCTCTCCACGGGCCAGCAGGTCCTTATAGTATTCCATAGTGTTGTAGCTTTGAATAAAGGTAAAGTCAATGTCGGGAAACTTCTTCTCCAGCCAGGGAGTAAGCTCCTTAAACATGGATCGGTCCCACATATACATACTGATAGAAATTTTTCCATCTTTTTCTGTTTTTCCGTTGCTTCCATTTTGATTTCCACACCCGGAAAGCATCGTCGCAGCCATGATAACACAGAGCAGCAGACTACGCATTCTCTTCTTTCTCATTCGTTTTCTCCTTCACACTGTTTTTCATTCTCATTGAAATTTTGCCAGACTTCTTATTATACGAGCAGAATTTGCCGGCTTTGCAAGAAATTCATCCATTCCCACCATTCTTGCTCTCTCCCGGTTTTCCGGAACCGAATTTGCGGTAAGCGCGATAATGGGAATATTTGCCCGGATCCGGTTTGGCAGTTTCCGGATCATCATCGTTGCCTCATACCCATCCATCACAGGCATTTCAATATCCATCAGGATAAAATGATAGTAACCGGGTTCGTTTGCTTTTACGGCCGCAACCGCCTCGCTTCCATTTTCGGCTTCTTCGACCAGAAGACCGTGATCCACAAGAACTTCCTTCATGATCTCACGATTCAGTTCGTTGTCGTCCACAAGAAGAACTCGCTTTCCTGCTAACGCTTCCATACTCTCCGGGTCTTCACCGGCCGTCTCCTCAAATACCTTTTCACCAAGCGTATAGGCAATCGTGGATTCCATATTGGATAGAACCAGCTGAATCTTTTCCAGATATTCCTTTGCTTTGGACTCATGTCTCATGCCAAGTTCAGCAGATCCGACTGCGCTGTTCAGCTCTGTTCGCAGATCCTTTAATGATTTTATCTGAAACTCCGCGGTTTTCCTGGCAGCTTCCAGTTCTTTTTCCATCAAACCCATTCTTTCAAGGAGTATCTCGTAATTCGCCCGGGAGCTTCGTACATGACCGTTCGGGTATTTGAGGTTGAACTCAATCGTAACTCCCAGCATATCAAGACACTTCTGAAGTTCTTCCAGAGTCATACTTTCTCTGGCCAGCTTTCTGTATAGTGAAGACGGAAGCATCCCCATTCTCTTTGCAAGTTCTGCTTTTGTGATTCCAAGTTCAGAGCAAACATTATTGATAGTTTCCGTCGTCGTCATCTCTTTATGCCTCCTCCCTTATACATTCTGCTTCCTGTTTTGTCAGTATAACACAAATGACATATATACGCAATATTCTTTACCTGATCGTTTTGCATACAACCACAACCATCCGCCCGTTTTTATGCGAATACTCACAGGTAAAAAAGCTGGGATAAGTTCTGTCAAGCGGATATAACGCTGGATTTGCTTCGAACTTTCTCCTACTTGATCAGCCAATATATCTCTCGATACGCTTCCATATAACTTCTGGTCATTTTGACCAGAAGTTAAATTATGTCTACACCCTTGTCTCTTCATAGCCGCCAACTTCATCTTATATGCAAATGCCTTTTCACTCGGAAGTAGCTCATCCCTCTGGATATTAGCATCTACCATGGCAATCACAGCTTCATCATCCGTCATTTCTCTGACACTTGCCGGTATTGTTATTAACCCCGCCTTCTGTGCCGCATGCATCCGGCGATGACCGGAGATCATTTCATATACTCCATCCGGCACCGGCCTTACGATCAGCGGATTCAATACACCGTACTGTTTTATGCTGTCCTTCAGGAAATACATTTCCTTATCGTCAGTCACTTTAAAAGGATGGTCTTTAAATGATCTGAGTCTTTCAATCTCAATTTCTATGACTTTCTCATCCTCAAACAGCCTGTTTGATTCGTTTTTTTTCCTGCCATTGAACTCCTCCTTTTCCTGTAATCCAAACTAAAAAATGCCCGTTCAGATTAGATTCTTATATTTGAATCTGATCCAAACGAGCATCTCGCTTGCCATGCCTTAGCATGTCAAAGGAAGCTCCAGTGGAGGTTTCTTTGACTTAGCTACAGCTAATGAAATATTCTATTGTTTCAGCTAATGGATGTTTGCAGAAGTTCTTTTCAGCAAAGGATTTACTCCGTTTTCCCCTGTTTTACATCCCCGATCTGAGGTTGCAACAGGATCGAACCCACAGCTAGCGCTTAGGAGAAAAAATCAAGCTAGTTTTCCATAGCTTTTTCTGCCTAATCCAGAATCGTTCGAAGTCCCGTGAAGACTTTAATTTTCCTGTAAAAATAACTATTTGGGATTACTGTCAAACCTCATCGAGTTTCCTGTAGTTTCGTCAGGATTGATTAGCAGTCTCTTAGCACAGCTAATATTTGGCGATAACAAAACGTACACCCTGATATCATATATATTGGTCCTTTTTCCATTAGTCATGGAAAGCGGAAAAGATGTTATATATTTGTTTGATCAGTTACCATCATTATACACGATTTGGCTGAATTTGTCTAAAACTTTCGAAATGATTTTTTAAATTTAAATACGAACATATCCAGTTGCCGGCCCGGCACCTACTTTTGCGATATATCCACTTTTAACCAGTTCCGTCAGGGTTCTTTCTACAGTTACTTTGCTTATATCCGGACATAACTCCATGATTTCTTTTTTGGTAATTTTCCCTACCTTATTATCAATCACTGCCTTTATACGATCCGGTTTTGAAAGGCTTCTGTTTTTCAGGTGCTCTACACGCCCCTCAAACTCACTGTATGCTTTCAGAATAATTCCCAGATAATATTTTACAAATGACTCATATCTGTTTTCATTCTCGTGCCATCCATTAGAACTTTCCTGTAATGCTTCATAATAAGTTTCTTTTGTCTTTTCAATCAGCATTTCAATACTGACATACTTTCCGACAATATAGCCGGCTTTATAAAACAAAAGAAGTGTTAACAGGCGGCTCATTCGTCCATTTCCATCATTAAATGGATGGATACACAGAAAGTCAAGAATAAACATAGGGATAAGGAGCAACTTATCTATTCGATCTGCTTCCCATGCTTCCAGAAAATTTGTACAAAGTTCATTCATAGCTTCTGGAGTCTGAAATGCCGGAACCGGGATAAAACGCGCTTTTTGATGACCTTCTGCATCTGTTTCTGCAATTACATTATCCGAATTTTTATAATTTCCACCAGCATTTCCTCCGGAATATGAGTATAAATCCCGATGCAATTGTAAAATAATATTTGGTCTCGGATTAATATACTCATAGCTTTCATGGATCGTGGAAAGCACTTCCCGGTATCCGGATATTTCCTGCTCAGACCGGTTACGTGGTTCGGCTTTCTGTCTTACTAATTCTTCCAAACGTTTGTCGGTAGTATAAATACCTTCAATCCTGTTAGAAGCCCCTGTACTTTGAATCAAAGCAACTTCCAGCAGAGTTTTCAATTCGTCTATATTGGCTTCAAGGAACAATTCCTGCTTACCTTTATGCTCATGAATGCTTCCCACCATCTGAACAATTTCAGGTTTTAGCAATTGCTCCGGAGTTTTTATATAATCAAAACTTCTCATCGAATTCTCCTTCATTTCCATATTATCTCCATCATTTTGCCATCAAATGACGGAGATATCAATTAGCATGATGGAGATATATTTTTAACATCCCTTTTAACAAAACCAATTTTCCCACTATAATCACACCATTTTTTCACTATTTTCACTTCATCGTCTTTGCAAGTGAAGATAGCAGTACCACCATCTCTGGATTGGAAAGAACCTTTGCATCCAGTTCCATTAAGGCCGCCTTGCTCACGTGCTGAGATTCCTTATTAATGAAAAGATATGCCCGCAACATTGTACGGGCATGATCTATCTCACATTATTTGCCGCTTTCGTAAGCAACGCGTGGAGTATTGCCTTTCAGATTCTTCAACGCTTTCTGGTGATCTGCGAGGATCGTACCAGCAGCCTGGGAACAAACTCTTCTTCAAAATTGACCTGAACTTTTAATTTTGACTGTAAGAAAAGAGACAGCATCAGACTGTCCCTTCATCTATCATTCTTATTCAGCTTTCAATTTCCCTCCAGAGTTCTTGCCAATGAAGTAAGCAACGCTGTCAATTCCGGATTACCAAGTACCTTAGCCAGAACTTCCGCATCAACACCTTCCGGTACCTGAAGTATTTTACCATTGCCAGTTTCATGGATCTTCGGATCCAGATTCTTTTTGGCATTCTCAAGAAGCGTTGCCTACCTTCTTACATATTTCAACAAACGCTGTACGGAACTGTCTGTTCCCATCAGGCTTTACAATTCCAAAGATATCTCTAATCAACTGTTCCTGCCACGGCAATAACCAGAATCTTTTTCCTGCCCATTTGCCTTTTGTGTGGCAAAGGTTCTCAATGAAAGTAACCGCCCTGTCAGCTTTCGCCTTATCATAATGAGATGTCGGAAGCATAAATCTTGTCGGCCGATAGTTTTTCAGCTTGGGATAATCCTTAGGTCTTGTTTCTTTTGCCATTAACCATCACCCCCAAGTAATGCCTCCATCTCATCTTCCGTTTCCTTCACTTTGCTGTTACCGGCAATGATTCTGCTTCGTGAGGATGGAGTCAATCCAAACTCCGACGCGGCCTGCAGCATCAGCTTCTGATTGGTATTTGCAATTCCAACCCAAGGTGTCTGCTGCTGATATCCTTTATCAGTCTCAAAAGCAGAACCACCGGAGGTAATATGCTCCTGCGCTTCCTTCCATCTTGCATAAGACTGACAATATGCAGCAAACGCTGCCATATCCTCTTCTGTAAGAACACCCATCTGATTCATTAGCTCAGCCAAGCGTTCCCATTCCTTCTTTGCTTCCGGCATTAACCAGTCAGGACAAGCAGGTATTCCCTTTGCCGGAACCGGTTCTTTGCTATTCAGTTTTCTTTTACCCGGATTGCCTTCCAATTTCTTTACTGCCGTAGGCTTTGGCTTTCTTCCAGCCATCGGAATCCCTCCTTCCTCTTTTTTTGCATAATAAAAGGACCATACATTTCTGCACGATCCCTATTACTAATTTTATGTAATTACATCCAGCTTTTTGTTTCTTTACTCCATGTATGCTCAAAGGAATTATCGTTATGAATTGAATCCACGATGGGCAGCAATAATTCTTTTAGTAGTTGCATAGTTTCTTCAAATTCTACTTTCACCAGTGCTTTCTTCTTTTTGATAAAGGCTCTCCATCTTCTCTGCCTTGTCTCATCCTTGGTAAAATCATCATCAAAAGCTGCAATATCATCAAAACCGGTCCCTCGATGGGTAAAGGTCTCTACAATCGCATTCTTTAATTCCACACCATTAAGATTATATCTGTCAGCCAAAACATAGATATCATAGAAATCCTTATATCTACCATTTGCAAGGCCCAGAGAAACAAAAGCCTCAAACTTTTCTGCTATGACGGAGTAAATAGAATAGGCATATACTTGCGGAACCTCCATATCCAGCAGAACCGGGAACTCCATTTTCACTCTTTCTGGATACACCACATCACCAAAACCAATATCTATTGATACCGGGACCTTGGTTCTATCCAGATATCCCATAATAGATACATTTACTCCGTGATACTCCTTGAATTCAGTTATATTGATAACCTCAAGCGTATTCAAATCAAATCTCAACGCATCATCGCACTCTATAGAAAAAATATCATTAAATACTTTCTTCATTTCTTCAGCATCATTTGGAATACGCTGTGCCAAAAGATCAATATCCATTGTTGCACGAGCATACTCTCCATTAAATAATGCATACAAAAAAATACCGCCCTTTAGTGTAAATCTCTCCACATAATTTGAAACAGATAATCTATATATTGTTCTCTCCAAACCATATGTGACCAGCTTATCCTGCATAGTCTTTCCATCTTCTATCGCCTGTTTCTTTAATCTGTCCTTTACGGATATAGCGTTTGTCATACCAGCACCTCCAGATACATTTTCATTACATCCCCACATTTGAGCATCTCGGCATATCTGATTAGCCTATTCAGATTACGGTCACTCCGATGCAGATAGGTTGTAAGAACTTCTTTCGTTTCTTCAATTCCGATTTTTTCCCTGTAGAAAACGATATCAACAACAGTTTTCTCAATATCATATATACGAAATCTGTTATTTCCATCCTCTACGGTCTCGATACCAACATCAAATCGGTCATCTGTAAAATAGCATACATTCAGTTCCGGCCAATCCGGTAGAGTTGATACCTTTGCTTTTCTCGGAATTGCTACATCAATGGCATCCGGGCGATAAGTAGACAGATTATAATACACAGCTGCACTCAGCAGACAAACTACTCCGTCTGGTACAAATGCATAGGCATAGTAGAAATCCGATCCCTCACCATCAAAATTTGCATTTTCATAATACTTTTTATTCAGTTTTATCAGGATCCCCTGGTCAACCATCTGATTGATTTTATAATAGGAAAACCCTTTATCTTTCAGCTCTTGAACTGAAAAAATCATTTGGTCATTGGAAATCTGTGCAGTCTTTGTCATCTTTCTCACCTCAATTCCAGTATATCCAAATTCGTAATGATTATTTAAATATTTTTCGGCATTTTATTATTTTGCCGAATTTCATTTAAATTATAATAATCATTTCACGATTTGTCAATGGATTTTCAGTGAGCTACCCCCATATTCCATTTCGCGACTGCACACGCAACACCCACCCGCCGTTCTATAGAAGACAGGCCTGTAGAGATTTCGATACCCCCTACCTTAGCCCCATCGATTCCCACGTTTCGCATGAATCTGTGAATGACACGACTTGCACAACGCAATCAGATTACTCCGATCATGTGTGCCACCTTCACTCAACGGCTTCTTGTGATGAATCTCTTCCACCGGAACTGCAAGTCCACGTTCAAAACACAGCTCACAGAACGGATGCTCCGAAGCATACTTATCACGTATCCTCTTCCATGCACGACTATAACGACGTTTGGTTTGCTTATCTCTAATGAATTTCTCATAGTTACTGTTTACTTTTCTTTCATGCTCCTCACAGTACCGTCCGGTTACTAATGCAGGACAGCCCGGATAAGCACACGGCTTCTTTGTTTGGTTTGCTTGGCACTGCTACACCTCCATGCCACTCGAAAGCTGACTGTGTACGATCCTTTGATTCCAAAGCCTTCATAACATCTTCATCAATCGTACCTGCAGTGATAATATGCTGAACCACTACTGTCTCAGCTGACTGTTTCTATTAAGTTAAGGAACTACCTATTTTTTATATTTTCTCAAAATATACTAGACAAAACCTCAAAAAAATGCGGCGCTTCGCGCCTTTTGATTAATAAGGCAAATCCGGCCATGCCGGAAAATTAGATTAATCGGAGGCGTGTTATGAATCTTTCACCAGAATCAGTAAAAGAAACATTACTAAACAAAGTAAACGAAATATCTGCATCTTCTTGGCAGTATGTGAAAAAACCTACGGATTTTACAAGAAATCGTAAGATTTCATTCAGCGATGTCTTGCTCTCTACAATCTCCATGCAAAAATCTGCATCAAAAACAGAATTGTTAAAGTATTTCGATTTTCATGCTTCTGCCCCAACTGCGTCTGCTTTGATCCAACAGCGTAAAAAAATATCTCCAGAGGCATTTGATTCCCTTTTTTACTCATTTTCCAATGCATTTTCCCTTAATAAGACTTTAAAAGGCTATGATCCCATTGCAGTTGATGGTTCGGATATTTATATTCCGAGAAATCCTAAGGATTCCGATACATACCGGATCACTGACCAGTACAATAAAGGCTTTAACATGATTCATCTGAATGCTGCTTACCATTTATTATCACATTTATATACAGATGTAATTCTCCAACCAGTGAATCATATCAATGAATATATTGCAATGTGTGACATACCGAAGCTCTGAAAGTTCTTTTTCCGGTGGACAGCATGGACAGCTGTGAGGAAATGATGATTCAGGACTGGCCCGGTGCTCTATATAAGAAGGACGACACGGCATTTCTGTGCTGGACGTATTCTCCAGAAGTTACTTATGTTCTGGAATACACTCCAAGCAAAATTGATGATTCTGAAATTATTAAAATGGCAAAAAGTGCCGAACTTGTAGATGAAGAATAAATGTTAAAGAGCCACGACTGTCACTCACATCTAATGGAGCAATAGCGGTGGCTCTTTCTTAACCATACTATCTATATTGTGCTTTATAGTTTTCCCCCCAAGACCACATGGCATCCAGAATGGGTTTTAGACTGTACCCTAATTCGGTTAATGTATACTCCACACGAGGCGGCACTTCTGCATAAACTTTTCGGTTTACCAGTCCGCTTGCCTCCATATCTCGAAGCTGAGCAGTCAGAACCTTTTGAGATACATGACCGATTGATTTTTTTAATTCACCAAAGCGTTTGGTACCAGGCATCAGATCACGCAGAATTAAAACTTTCCATTTATCCCCGATCAGCGTTAAAGTTGTTTCCACCGGGCAAGCCGGCAAATCTTTTTCCAAAGAAACTGTCGTTTTCTGCTCATCCATTGTATTACCTCCAATAGTTCCCTTTTAGTAACTACGGCACAATATTGTGCTTACTTTACGAATTATCCTTACAGCGCTATTATAATATCAGCGAAAGAAAAAAGCAATCTTTCCAAAGAAAGCATTCAGGAGGTAATCACCATGAACAAAGTCGTTGAATTTTTACAGGCAAACCCTGTCCAGTATCTTGCTACCGTTGGTCGTGATGGCAAGGCCAAATGCCGTCCTTTCATGTTCTGCTTTGAGCAGGACGGAAAAGGAACCGATTACAGACAGATCATCGTCAATGAGAATACTTTTTCCGTGGTATGAATAACCGCCTTCATATTCCCAGATATTAATTCCTGTACTTAAGATTCTATTTCTGTTTTTCGCATAATCGGCAGCCCCAAATGGATTCCCATTATTCGCAACTGAATTTGTCATGATAGAAAAATCTGAAACGTTCTCTGCAATCTCCTCCCATGTATTATACATCATATCATTACAGATAATATATGGCGTGTGGATCTTCACACGATCTTTTGCATTTTTCATCAATTCTCCCAACTGATACCACACTACTGGTTCTTTGGAACCTGTGTGAATAGGATTTGACACTAATGTAATCTTTTCTGTCTCAAAAGTTTCGTCCGTATAATCGGTCTCGCAGATTCTTTCCTTATTCTCTTCAAAATATTTCTGATAGCTGTTCTGCAGCTCTAAAACTGCGTTCTTTACAGATTTTCTATTTGCCAGTTTTTTATTGTTATGAAAATAACCACTGTCTTCCTGATTCCATATGGTTTCAAAATACTCTGACAACTGGTTAACTGAATTTTCTTTCTCAGGTTTATCGCAAACCACTAACACGTCTCTGTCATAGTTCTTATGTCCCGGAAAATCACCCAGGAAATAATTGTATGTATTTCTTCCCCCAAGAATATATCTCTTTCCATCTGCAATCAAATATTTATCATGCATTCTACCCATCATCTTCCATGGTTTCAACGGATTGGCCTTATTATACAGTTTAATTTCAACATTCTCATGGGAAGATAATCCATAGAAATACGGATTTCCTTCCATATCAATCCAGCTCTCCATTCCATCTACTAACAGACGAATATGTACACCTCTGTCTGCCGCATCATGCAGTGCTCCTAAAATCAATTTTCCACTTTCATCGGATTGAAATGCAAAAGTAGAAAGAATAATTTCCTTTTTTGCATTCTTGATCAAACGCACTCTTTGTAAAAGCGCTTCTGGATTCTTTTCTATGATTACTGCCCGTTCTGTATTTTCACTGCATTCGTTCCATGACCCATTTTTTGTTTCTTTTTTGGTTGTATTGGACACTTCCGGCTGCTTTTTATATGCAACGCAGATTCCGAGCAATTCATAAAAAGCCACACATAAAAAAATTGCCAGTATAACAAGAAGGATTTTACATATTTTATGCTTTTTCATTGTACATCACCTGCTTCCTTTTTATTTCATACTTATACAATACAAAGTCAATCTCAATTTAACCTCAACAAAATTTATTTTTCATAAAAAAATATGACCGGCTTCTTTTTAAAGAAACAGTCATATTTTTATTCTAATATATGAAGGAGCTTTTCTTACTCCGTTGTATTAATCACTATCCATGCAAAATCTTCTTTGTACAACAGACTGTTAGATAGTAAGCGCCAAATATTCCTGCGGATTTTCTAATACTCTGATTTCCTCTATAATTGTAGGCGAAAGATATTTAAACTATTTCACTACAATTACGGAGGATAGGTTATGGCAA
>NZ_JBQKLL010000036.1:0-37099 GCF_052116245.1 Blautia sp. Sow4_E7 | reverse complement strand
GCATCCTTTAATTCTGGACTATAGTTCATAGTGAAAGCTCCCTTCCTGTGATAGCTATATACTACCACAAAAGTAATTATCTTTCACTGACAATTATCCTAACACACAGGGCGATATGCATATGAATGCCTATGAGTATTACCTGAATATGGAGGAAGAGCACCTTCAGATCCGCAAAATGTACCACGAAATGAAAAATCAGCTGATGATCATGGGTGACCAGGAGACGGAGCCTGGGGAGCAGAAGTCCGACTACCGGCAGATTATGGAAGAAAAGCTGGAAAACATAAACCAGTTTTACCACACGGGAAGCAAATCCCTGGACATGCTTTTGTTTGATGGCAAAATGAAAGCAAAGGCAAGAAATATTGAGTTTGATGCAGTGGTTTCAGAGGGCTGCCTGAGCTTTATGGAGGAGGAAGATATCAATATTATTTTCAGCAATGCCATCATAAACGCCATAGAAGCCTGTGAAAAAATAAAAGAAGGACCCCGCCAGATCAAGATCAAGGCTGGAAAAAATCTGAACGACACGCTGGTCTATGTGAAAAATACAGTCTGTCAGGACAGGGAAAAAGGTTCCTTAAGTACAAAGAAGAAAAACAAGATCATGCATGGGATCGGCCTGACTAGCATACAGGAATGTGTGGAAAAATATGGAGGCTACATATCCATCCGGGATGAAGATGGTACCTTCCAGCTGGCTATTTTATTTGGTAAGGAGTAGGGATGAGAATGAGAAAGTACATAAAGCTTGTGCTTGTGCTTTCGACGATATTTTTTGCAGTTCCTTTTTACGATGCGAAAGTGTTCGCCGGGAACAGTGAGACAGAAAAATACGAAAGAGATTATCTTTCCAAGGTTTTTGATTCAGAAAATGGTCTGGAGGGCACCACGGCAAACTGTATCTGTGCAGATCAGGATGGCTTTCTTTGGCTGGGCGGTTATACCGGACTTTATCGGTATGACGGAAACGAATTTAAGAAATTTCTCATGGATGGCAGGGCGCTTCCTGTAAATGACATTGTCCAGGATCAGGACGGAATCCTTTGGGTCGGCACAAACGGCGAGGGCGTGTATCACTTTGATGGAAAGAATTTTCAGGAATACAAGCTGGACAATGAGGTGCAGGGAACCAGTGTGGTAAACAAGTTGTATCTGGACCAGGAGGGTACGGTCTGGGTAGGAACAAAAGGCGGCTTATTTTCCATTGATGCTGCAGGAGAGGCCGATAGGGCAAACGAGTACCGGAAATTTTCCAACAGCATTATTCAGGACATTGGAGAGTTGTCCACTGGAGAGAAGATCATCATCCAGAAAAGCGGAGGCGTGTACCTGCTCGAAAAGGACGCTGTGAAAAGGCTGGATCTGGACTTCGGAGAGTCCATAGAGGAAGGCTGCGAGGATTACCAGGGAAATTACTGGTTTGTGTCTTCCAGGCAGGGCGTGCTCCAGCTTTATGAAAATTATTTTTCGGATCTTGGCGCATACTGGGGAATCAGCCAGACGGTGAATTCCATTCAGCCATACGAAAACCGGATTTATGTGGGCTGTGATGACGGGCTTTACTGCTACGAGGGGAAAAAACAGGTAAAGGATAAGCTGGTGCGTTCCTGTAAAGGACAGCGGACTGGGGACCAATAAGATTCGGTGTATCTGGGAGAAAATGGATCAGGAGATCCTGGTAGGAACAGAGGAAGGCCTGTATCTGATCAATAAAAGGGGAAATGTAAATAAATATACAGATAATAGTGTTTTAAATATCAAAAGAATCCTGGATGTGAAAGAGTGCAGCAACGGGGAGATTTATGCCGCCACCGACGGATACGGGATTTATGAGATCGAAGACGACCAGGTGAAAAATATTTATACCAAACAGCAGAGGCTGCTTTCCAATGTGGTGATGAAGATCGTGCCATCGGATAACCTGCAGGGAGCCTGGATCGTGACCGGAGAGGGAATCTGTTTTATTGATTCTTTGGGAAATGTGAAGCAGGCTACCGGAATTTCTGTAGCCAACAGCCTGGATCTGCTGCTGGCTGGAGATGGAAAAGCAGTTGTACTGGCTGGAAACGGATTTTTTGAGCTGGAAGAGAAGGATCTGCTGGAAGAGGATATTTCTTATGTTTATCTGAACAAGCGGGATGGGCTTCCTATTAATTTTACTGCAAATGCCCGAAATACCATACAGGATGGGGTTCTTTATATGTGCGGAACTATCGGGGCGGCCAGCATTGATCTGAATGCCAGACCTGTGGAGAAACCGATCCGGCTTTATGTGGATCAGGTTACAGAGGATGGGAAGGAAGCTGATTTTTCCAGTGGGAATATCGTATTTTCTTCCAAAGCGCACCGTGTAAATATGGATGTAAAAACCATCAATTTTGTACATCGGAAAATGTATGTGGGCTATTTCCTTGAGGGAATGGACAGTAGTGAGACGATAGTAAAGAATACAGATTCAACAGATATCAGCTATACCAATCTGGCTGGTGGGAATTATACCTACCATTACAAGGTATACGATGCCGATTCCAACCAGTGCCTGGCGGATCTGTCTGTTTCTTTCCGGAAAAATTACAAATTCTGGGAGCAGGCCAGGGTGAAGGTGCTGATCGGACTGCTGGTGCTGGGTGCCCTTGTGCTATTGTTTACCCAGCTCATTGATCTGCGGGAAAAACGGGTGAAGAAGCAGTGTTATCTGGAATTTCTCCAGGAAAAGGAGGCAGAGATTTCGGAGCTTGCTTATAAGGACCTGGTGACAGGTGTGTTCAACCGGAATTATTTTGAACAGGAAAGAGCCAGGATTGATGTGAAAAAGCTGACCGCGCTTGTGTCTGTAAGTATCAATCACGTAGAATATTTCAAGAGCAAATACGGAATTTTTTATACGGAAAATATTTTGCGGACGGGTGTATCAGTTATGAAAAAATGCGCTCCCGAGGAGATTAAAATCTGCAGAGTGTCTGAAAATATCTTTTACTTCTGGTTTACGAAACCGGTGCAGCTGGAAGTCTACATTCAGGATATTAAGGACATGTTCCAGAAAAAAGGGGAAGAATCGGATGTGCCCTATTCTTTCTCGGTAGGTGCGATTTATAATAATACAGTGGGAAAAGAGAACATCGATGAACTGATCGACCGCTGCGGTAAGATGAGATTGCTGGATGAGAAGCATGCGGAGGCGAAGTTTATTGAAGGGAAGATGAAGATGCTGTAGGGAAAAATGGCGGCTGACCAGGCTGCGCACAAAAAAGGCTGCTTCTGTGGATAAAATGTTAAAAAGTAGTCCTGCATGGGGATAATTGCTTCATGCAGGACTACTTTTTTATAGTTTAATTAAATTCCTCTGGCTCTATATATTTCTCGTTGGAGTAGCTGAACCCATTCTGATATTTCACAGTCAGATATAATGTCTTGTCACCATCTGCAATTTTGACGAAGCAGATCCCTTTGTCATTAAATTTGTCTGTAATATCAATAGAATGGTTATGGTAGTAAACCCATACGCTTCCGTCATCTTCGTATTCCACGTCTGGGGAGTCGATTTCGGACATAAGTTCTTCTTCGGTAAGAGGACGTTCCGTTCCGTCGGCGTTTATTGCAATGCCACCGCCGCCAGATTCGTGAAGCTGTCCATTTTCATCGGAGTATTTTAGGGTGTATGTGCCGTCATCAGAGACATCTAGGGCAGCGGTGGTCTGGTCTCCGTGAAGCCAGAGCTGGATGGTGCGCTGGATTCCGCCTACATTTGCGGCGTAGGCAGTGCCGGTTCCTCCAAGGATAATGCAGCCTGCGATCACGGCTGCCGCTGTCTTCATTTTTGTTCTTTTCTGTAATCTAGCCATAGTTTCAACCTCCCGAAATGAGCTCTCAGAGGTCTGCAATACGGAAAAAGCTTTTTTATATTTTTCGTGGTTAGTCATTTTCCCATTCCTCCTTCAAAGAATCCTTAAGCAAAGCCCGTCCACGGGAAAGCCGGACCTTTACGTTGCTTTCTGAAAGCTTCAGTATATCGGCGATTTCCCGGACGGAATAGTCTTCATAATAAAACAGGTGGATCACAATACGGAACTTATCTGGAAGCTTCATCACTTCCTCGAACAGATCCCTGGACTGTGAATCTAGAAAAGTAAGGGTTTCCATATAATCTTCCAGAGAGCATTTATTTTTCTTCCAGAAAGTCCGGTTGATATTCTTTGCCTTATTAATGACCACCCGAAGGAGCCATGCCCGGATGTGCTGCTCATTTTCAAATTCTTTTCTGCTGGTGTAATATTGAACGAACGTCTCCTGAACTACATCCTCTGCGTCCATCTGGTTCTGGCAGATGTTAAAAGCCGCCGCGTAGAGGCTGTTCTGGTAAAGCTCGATCAGCTGTTGAATCGGTTGTCTCATGAGAACTCCTTTTGCCGCAGCCCCGGTCGCTGTGGTAAATGTGCGCTGGTGGAGGAGCGGTTTTTTATGTTTCCTTTTAGGTACCTTCACTAATAATACAAATGAGAGAACAGAAAGGTTACAGAAGAAAAAAATTTAGGAAAATATAATGTCCCTGAAGTAGCTTCCAGGGACATTGAGGTCGATTGTTTAGATGATAAATACGACATATTGTTGTAAAGTAATTGATTTCCATATATGTTGATGCTGCTGGCTGTGATTGGGATATTAGGAAAATCATAGTGGGATAGGTTAGTCTACTACAGGAATTTTGCTGATATCCTGCTTTACGTTGCGGAACTGGGGCGGGAGGTCTTCCGGGGACATCCGCTTGAGGGCTTCCACAGAGCCGGTTTCCTTGGCGGTCTCGTAATACCAGCATTTGTAATCCAGCACATCCATAGTATGCTGCAGTTCCTCCATCTGCGCCTGGAGAAGCTGGCGTTGCTTATAGAAAAGCTGGAGACGTTCGTCGATCGTGCTGTCTCCTTCCATAGTCAGATGAATATATTCCCGGATATCCTTCAGGGACATGCCCGCTTTTTTCAGGCAGCTGATGACCTGCAGCCATTCATAATCCTTCTCGTGGAATACGCGGATTCCGTTTGTGGAACGTTCCACGAAAGGCAGAAGCCCTTCCTTATCGTAATAGCGCAAGGTGGAACTGGGAACACCCAGCAGCTTCGCCATATCTCCAACTGTGTATGTCATTGTAAATTCCTCCCAGGGTAAAATGACTTGTTACTGTTCACTGGTAGCGTTCCGCGAGGTGTTTTTTGTGAACAAAGTTCACAGAAAACCCGAGAATTGCGGCGCAAAATCATGCGAATACATGATTTCTGTGCATCGCGAAGCGTGTTGCTGTGAACGGAGTGAACAGTAACAAATGAATTTCGTGTTCAATGAGAAAATTATAGCATAAATTGTGAAAGATAGCAAAATATGGTATGCTATAAAAAACAGAAATTAGTTTAATGGAGAGTAAAAAATAATATGGATAAAACAGATGAAGGCTTACTTGGAAATGAGAAAATCGAGGAGGCAATCGCGGCGCTTCAGCAGCAGCCCACACAGGAATTGCTGGCGCATGCCTTGACAGTAGTGCGAAGACGCATGCGTGAAAACGGCCAGGTGATCATTGCCGTAGAGCCAAACGCGGCAGCTGGACAGATGAAATTACAGGCGGTAAAAACCTCCGACGGAAAGAACTGGTGGGCAGTTTTCACCAGCTTTGACGAAGAACTGAAAGGCAGTGGAAGCGTTATGTCAACCTTTATGACTGACATTGGAAAAGTCCTGGAGGCAGCGCTGTCCGAGGAAGAGATCAGCGGCGTGATCATCAATCCCTGGAACCGGACCTTGATGTTGGACAAAACGCTGATTCGGATCATATTAGGAAATGTGGCACAGTAGTTAAAAAATGCCAGGTGGGAAGATTTTCTCAGCTGGTGTTTTTTTATGCAAGAAATTATTGACAAACGATAATTCTAAGCTATAATAAAATTATAAATTATCGTTTTTCAATAATTTATAGGCCAGTTATTGCAAAAAGGAGGTTCTCCATGAAAGAAAAACACTTATTTACCCTCTTATCCGTGGAAGCCGCAGCCTGCGTTCTGTTCTGCATTTTACAGCGCAGTTTGTCCGGATTGTTTTCCACTTTGATCGCCTTTCCCTTCGAGCAGATCGGGGCTGGCCTGCGGGCCATGTCACTGTCCGGGACAGTTGGAAATGTGATCGCGATCATTCTATACATATTGCTTGGACTTATCCCTGCTGGAATCTGGGGATTCCTGCACTGGCGCAAGAAATCAGAGCCACTGGACTTCATGCTTCTGGTTATCAGCGTCCTTCTCTTCGTAACCCTGTATTACATGGTAAATCCGGGACTTTTGTCCTCCGGAGTGCCCGGCACTGGAAAATGGTCCCTGGGCAGCACCTTCTATTCAATCCTCCTGGGATACCTGCTGATCCGCGCTTTGCTTCACTATAAAAATGCAGGAACAGAAAAATTGCAAAAGGGACTCTGGTTCCTTCTGGGCGCGGTGAACGTGGTACTGGTGTACGGTATTTTCGGACAGGAGCTGGCGGACCTGCTTCAGACTCTGGAAACGGTGCAGAAGGGAAATACAGGCATAGAGTTGAGCGATGGATTTTTTACCTTTTCCAATCTCACTCCAACTTATGTGTTCCTGTTCCTCCACTTTGCAATCCGTATTCTGCCTTATGTGCTGGATATTATAGTTGTTTTCCTGGCAAGAAGGCTTCTGGCAGCAATGAAAGAAGATCTGTATCAGGAAGAAAGCATAAAACTGGCAGAAAAACTTTCCCATTTTTGCATGTGGACCTTAGTCGCTACTATAGGGCTGGATGCAGCATTTAACCTACTGCAGTTGTTTTTCCAGAGCAGTCTTTACCAGCTTGAATATGTGGTGACCATCCCGGTATTTTCCCTGGCTTTTGTGCTGGCTGTGCTGCTGTTTGCAAGATACATCCGAGAAATGCAGAGGCTGAAAGAAGACAATGACCTGTTTATTTAAGGAAAGGAAATGATTTATGGCAATAAAAGTATGCCTTGAAGACGTATTGAAGGAGCGGGGAATGACGTCCAAGGAATTGTGCAGTCTGGTAAATATCACAGAAGCCAATCTTTCCGTCCTAAGAAGCGGGAAAGCCAAAGGCGTGCGGTTCCACACCATCAACCGGATTTGTTATTTCCTGCAATGCGATGTTGGGGATATCTTAAAATTCGATGGAAATCTGGAGGAGGACGAAAATGAAGATTAAGAAATCAAAGGGTAGTGGGGTGCTAAAAAGCTTGTTCGGATTTTCGGTTATGTTCATGGCATTTACCGCCAGTGGCTGTACTCTTGCAGTCCCGGATGCAGGCACAGACGGAAATGGTGACCGGCTGATCGGCGCCTTTATCACCGCCGAATATCTGGACCTATATGACATGGAAGGCTATCTGAATGATCATGCCTCCTCCCTTGTGAACAACAGCAGCATTACCATAGGAAACGACAGCCGTTATGAGGGAAAACTTGTGGCAACTGTGGATAAAGAAGGTGCCCAGTCTTCCTCTGAGTGGAAAATTTCCTTTGGAGATGTAAAAGGGGAATATATCCTAATGCCAGTGACGGAAGACGAGGATGGAAACACCTCTGTGGGAAGCCTTTGCTCCAATGGAGTAGGAGATCCGTATTTGAACTACAACGTGACCGATGATGGAGAAAACCAGGAAATCAGCGCCACCGTTTACCAGGTCTCTGGCAAAACAGAACACACCCAGTATGTAAACCCGGTTTTCCAGAAGGAAGATGGAGAAATTTATGCCATGGCTGGAAACGGTTATTCCAACGGCGTGGATGGCTCAGAAGGAAACACCATGGCAGCCACCCTTTCCGGTGAAACTACCACAGTGGAAAATGGAAAGACCAAGACAGAAGGCTGTAAAGTGACGGTTCAGTTTGCCACTATGTACAAGCCAGTGCGGACCATCATTTACCAGATGGATGGGGCAAATAAGATACTGAAGCAGACGACCTACAAGCCATCTGATGTGCCGGATACCTTAAAAGTGGAAGCTGGAACCGCCTATATTCTGGAAGAAACCAGAAAGGAAGACGCGTCTGGCAAAATGGTGACCACCAGGACAATTTTAGATCTGGATTCGTCCGCAGATGAGGAAAAACAGTACTTGGAAGCCTGGTATCCGATGGATGACGGGCTGATCGGTAAAAAAGACGTGGAGATTAAAAATTGAGAAAAATGCCGGGGCAAAGGTCACCCCTGCATTTTTGCGAGAAGTTGGGACGCGGAATATCTGGCTATAAGAAAATCCTATAGCCAGATATTATTTATCTGTATTAGACGTGAAACTCCAGGACTGGTATTATAATATCAGAAAATAAATCACAGTTAATTGATAGGAATAACGGAGATAATACAGATGAAACAGATTTTATGTTTTGGCGATTCAAATACATGGGGATACGACGGCGAGAGCAAGAAGCGTCTGCCCTGGGGAAAACGGTGGACAAGCCTTCTTCAGGAACGGTTTGATGTGGAAAGTCAGAAATCTAATGCTGCCGAAGAAGCCGGAGACAGCTGGAATCTCTCAAGCCAATCACACGCAAACGAGAATACAGGCACTAAAGAGAGTGTACGCATCATCGAAGAAGGTCTCTGCGGCAGAACCACCATCTTCGAAGATCCTCTGCGCGACGGCCGCCGGGGAACTGCCCTCCTTCCCACCTTATTAGAAACCCATGACGGCATAGACGCAGTGGTCCTCATGCTGGGCACCAACGACTGCAAAACTGTTTTCGGCGCCTCCGCAGAGGTAATCGGAAAAGGCATCGCCCGTCTTCTTGACCAGATCACTGCCTACGCGCCAAATGTGAAAGTCCTTCTGATCTCCCCAATCCACCTGGGGGAAAAAGTCTGGCAGGAAGGCTACGACCAGGAATTTTCCAAAGATTCCATCCAGGTATCCAAGGACCTGGAAAACGTATACGAGCGCATCGCAGGCGAAAAACACGTCCAGTTCATGCGCGCCGCTTCCTACGTAACCTGCTGCGAAGCCGACCAGGAACACATGAACGCCGCCGGCCACCAGGTTTTTGCGAAAGCCGTATATGAGAAGCTGGCACCATTGGTAGCATAAGCTGAAAATTGATACTTACTGCGCTGAGAAACAGTTGTTTTTCAGCGTATTTTTTTCGCGTATTTCCCACGAAAAAAGTCGAACTTGTTCCAAAAGAATACGAAATTCATACAGAATCAATCCAAAACAATAAAAAGTAATAAAGAATAATAAAAAACAATTGACAACACTACAACACTTTGCTATACTAAAATCACCAAAAAGAGGCGAGCAAAGAGAACATTTTTTATTTATGCAAAGGCGCATGAAACTACATCGTGACTAAGTTGCTATAAATAGAAAGTGTTTTTTTACTATAAAGGCATCGACACCAGAATTTTATAAAATATTTTCTGAAAAATGTCCTGCCTTTATAAGAAAACACCTGTGGCAGCAGGCGCTTCCGCTTCCCGAAAAGGCTTATGACCGTACCTGACTAAAGGACGGATAAGAAAGGAGAAAAACTATGAAAATGATGAAAGCAGCAGTTGCACTTGGCATGGCTCTTACCATGACCGTTACTGGTGCATCAGCAGTATTCGCAGAGGGCGAGACACTCAGCGTTGCTACTGATTTCGAGATCAAGACACTTGTACCGTGGGCTGCATCCGAGGAGAATGCATTCCTGGTACTGAACCAGGCAGAAGAGGGTCTGTTCCGTATGGACGAGAACAACCAGCCTCAGCCGGCTCTTTGCGATACCTATGAGGTATCTGATGACAAGCTTACATACACATTCCACTTAAGAGACGGAATCCAGTGGAGCAATGGTGAGCCTGTAACAGCAGCAGATTTCGTATATGCATGGCTGAAACAGATGAGCGCAGACGCAACAAACGGCTACAGCTTCATTATGACAGACTACATCGTAAACGGACAGGAGTATAATGAGGGAAGCGTTGAGGCTTCTGAGGTAGGTGTTAAGGCTGTTGACGACCAGACACTGGAAGTTCAGCTGAAGAGCCCGACACCATACTTCCTGAACCTTACTACAATGGATATGTTCTTCCCGGTTAACGAAGCATTCTGCGAAGAGCAGGGCACAAACTTCGCTCTTTCCCCAGACAGCATGCTCTACTGCGGACCGTACGTGATCACAGATTATGATCCGGCTGTAGGCGTTACCTTCGCTAAGAACGACAATTACTGGGATAAAGATAACGTAGCGGTCGAAGATGCACAGGTTCGTGTAATCAAAGATGCTGCAGCTGCATTAAGCGCATATCAGGCTGGCGAGCTTTCCCAGGTTAAACTTGATTCTGCAAACGTAGCAGCATACAAGGATGATCCGGAATTCTCCCAGGAGATCGATTTCCGTACAAGCTATGTACAGTTCAACCTTACAGATGACGTAATGAGCAATGTAAACATGAGAAAAGCTATTTCTCTTGCTATGAACAGAAGCGCTCTTACAGATAACATTCTTGCTGATGGTTCTGCACCAGGATTTGGTCTTGTAGCAGACGGCATGAGCGGTGACGGAGAGAAGACATTCCGTGAACTGAACGGAGATGTTTCCCCATACGATCCGGAGCAGGCAAAAGAGTACTATGACAAGGCAGTTGAGGAGCTTGGAAGCGCACCTTCAGAGGTTACTCTTCTTGTAGCGGATGACTCTGTATCCAAATCCGTTGCTACATTTATCCAGAGTGAGCTTGTTACAACACTTGGTCTGAACGTAGTAATCGATACCAAGACTGTGCAGGGACGTGGAGAGCTGATGGATGCGAACAACTATCAGTTTGCTGTAACTGCATGGGGCGCTGACTATGATGACGCTATGACATACCTTGATCTGTGGACAAACGGAACTCCATACCGTGGAAACTACAATGATGCTGATTACAATGCACTGATCTCTGACGCTAAGACTCAGACAGATGACGCAGTTCGTCTTGACGACATGCTGAAAGCTGAGAAGAAGCTGGTTGAGGAAGATGCAGTTGTTGCTCCTGTATACCACAGAGGTTCCGCTGTTCTGACAAAATCCAATGTCAAGAACCTGATCAGCCATCCGATCGGTGTTCCGCTTGAGTTCAAGTACGCTTCCTTCGAATAATCTCTTATTCAGGTGATTATTGGATATAAACCGGCAGCGGAACAGATCTCAGAGGTTTGCTTCAAATTCAAGTAATATTCCTTAAGGAATAAGTAACGGACCGTATACAGCAGTGGCTTACACAGCCGGTATACGGTCTGTTTTTCACAGAAAGAAAAGGAGTACTGTTCACTACGTGCACAGTAACAGAAAAGGTGATGTCATGCTGAAATATGTATTAAAGCGATTAGGGTACATCCTGGTTACCTTGTGGGTAATCGTAACCTGTACCTTCTTCATGATGAAAAATCTTCCAGGTACACCTTTTGACGCTGAGCGTTTTAGTATTATGACACCTCAGCAGCAGGAACGTGTGCTGGAAATGTACGGATTAAATGATTCTCTTCCAATGCAGTATGTGAAATACATTAAGAACATGCTGAAAGGAGATTTAGGTACCTCCTTCACTTATGTAAACCAGGATGTTTCCAAGGTTATCACAGGACGTCTTGGACCATCTGCTCTGATTGGTATCCAGGCAGTACTGATCGGACTTGCAATCGGATTAATTTTAGGAATACTGGCTGCCTGGAAGCACAATAGCGGAATTGATTACTTTACCATGATACTGGCGGTGCTTGGCGTCTCGGTGCCGAACTTCGTCGCCGCAGCCCTTCTGCAGTATTACATTGGTCTGAAATGGGGCGTTCTCCCAGTTGGATTCTGGACTGGCTGGAACTGTTCTGTGCTGCCGTCCATTGCGCTTTCGTTCAGTGCAACAGCTATGGTTGCCCGCTTTATGCGTACCGAAATGCTGGATGTACTGGATCAGGACTACATTGTAACTGCAAGAGCCAAGGGCCTGAGCCAGATGAAGGTTCTTATGCGACATGCAGTCCGTAACTCTATTCTTCCAGTTGTAACCATTTTAGGACCAATCGTAGTAAACCTTATGACCGGATCCCTTGCTGTAGAGAACATCTTCAGTATTCCTGGAATCGGAAGCCTTTTCGTAGACTGTATCAAGGCCAACGACTATCCGGTGATCATGGGTATTACTATTTTCTATGCCGCATTCTATATGCTGGTTGTACTGCTTGTTGACCTGGCTTATTCTCTTATCGATCCGAGAATTCGTCTTGCCAAAGGAAAGGAGAGCTGATCGTGGACAAATCAAAAATTGACTGCAGCATGTATCAGAAAGCGAAAGTAGAAGCCTCTGAAAAAGAGCACATCGCAGCTCCTGCTTCCACTATGCTGGCTGACGCATGGATCCGTCTGAAAAAGAACAAGGCAGCAGTTGTAGCATTATTTATTTTGATCGGAATTATCCTGCTTGCCATTTTTGCACCGATCTTCAGCAAATATTCATTTAGAGATACTGATTATAACAACGTATATGGACTTCCAAGCACAGCACACATCTTTGGTGCGGACCAGTTTGGACGTGACCTGTGGGTACGTACCTGGATGGGAACCAGAATTTCCCTTATGATCGCACTGGTAGCTGCAATCCTTGACCTTGTTGTGGGCGTACTTTACGGTGCTGTTTCTGCTCTTTTCGGTGGCAAGGTTGACGCCATCATGCAGCGTATCATCGAGGTACTGGTAGGTATCCCAAGCCTTATTATCGTAATCCTTTTCCTGATGGCATTCCCGGCAGGTGTAGGAACCATTATCGCCGCCCTCTCCATTACCGGATGGGTAAACATGGCCAGACTGGTACGTGCCGAGATCCTGAAACTGAAGAATCAGGAATTTGTACTTGCTTCCCAGGTTCTTGGAACTAGCAAATTCAACATTATCATGAAGGATCTGATCCCGAACACCGTCAGCGTTATCGTAATCAACGTTATGTTCACAATCCCAAGCGCCATCTTTACCGAGGCATTCTTAAGCTTTATCGGTATCGGTCTGGCAGAGCCGCAGGCTTCCCTTGGTGTATTGATCAACGGTGGTTATCAGGTACTGCGTAACTATCCACATGTACTGATTTTCCCGGCAATCGTTATCGTACTGATTATGGTATGCTTCAGTGTTCTGGGCGACGGACTTCGTGATGCCCTTGATCCGCAGATGAGAAAGTAGGTACAGCTATGGGAAAAATATTAGAAGTTAAGAATCTTACAGTCCACATTAAGACGCACAAGGGCGTTGTCCAGGCTGTGCGCGGCGTGGATTTTTACCTGAATGAGCAGGAGACACTTGCAGTAGTAGGAGAGTCCGGTTCTGGAAAATCCATTACCATGAAAGGTGTTATGGGAATCCTCCCAAAGAACGGAAAAGTAGTAGAAGGAAGCGTTATGTTCCAGGGAAATGATCTGACCAAGTATTCCGAGCGTCAGATGCAGCAGGTGCGCGGAAGCGAGATCGCCATGATCTTCCAGGATCCCATGACTTCCCTGAACCCGACTATGAAGGTTGGAAAACAGATTGAGGAAATGCTGAAGGAGCACCGCAAGGAGATGAGCAAGGCTGACCGCAAGGCAAGAGCCATTGAGCTTCTTTCCCTGGTTGGAATCTCCAATCCGGAGGCACGTTATGACCAGTATCCCCACCAGTTATCCGGTGGTATGAGACAGCGTGTGGTTATCGCTATCGCACTGGCTTGTGATCCCAAGGTACTGATCGCAGATGAGCCTACCACAGCCCTTGACGTAACCATCCAGGCACAGATCCTGGATCTGATGCGTGATCTTCAGAAAAAGATCAAAACATCCATTATCATCATCACCCATAACCTTGGCGTTGTGGCAAATATTGCAGACCGTGTTGCAGTTATGTACGGCGGTAAATTAGTTGAGACAGGAGATGTGGCTGACATTTTCCACAACCCTTGTCACGAATATACAAAAGGCCTTCTTCGTTCCATTCCAAAGGCACACGAAAAAGGCGGCGAGCTCCAGGCAATCCCGGGAACTCCTCCGGATCTGATGGAGCCCCCGGTTGGATGTCCTTTTGCGGCAAGATGTAAGGAAACTATGATCGTCTGCCAGAAATACATGCCGGATTATACCGATTGCGGCAAGAATCACAAGTCCGCATGCTGGATGCTTGACGAGATGGCACAGGAGGTAAACTCTGATGAAAAATGATGAAAAGCAGGTACTTCTTGATGTCAAGAACCTGAAGAAATATTTTGATGTTGGAAATAAAAAGATCCTGAAGGCAGTGGATGACGTCTCCCTTCAGATTTATAAAGGAGAGACACTTGGTCTGGTTGGTGAGTCCGGATGTGGTAAATCCACCTTCGGAAGAACGGTCATCCATCTGTATGAGCCTACAGAGGGAACCGTAACCTTCGACGGCACCAAAATTGACAAGAATCTGGATGCCAAGCAGAGACATGAGCTTTGCAGAAGAATGCAGATGATCTTCCAGGATCCATATGCATCCCTGAACCCACGAAGAAAAATCCTGGATATTGTAGCAGAGGGAATTGACGCTCACGGCCTTGCAGCCAATAAAAAAGAGCGTAACGCCAAGGTAATTGAGCTTCTGGAGACAGTAGGTCTTCAGGCAGAGCACGCAGACCGTTTCCCACACGAGTTTTCCGGCGGACAGCGCCAGCGTGTTGGTATTGCCCGCGCCCTTGCAGTAAACCCGGATTTCATCGTATGTGATGAGCCGATCTCCGCGCTGGACGTTTCCATCCAGGCACAGGTTATCAACCTTCTGGAGCAGCTTCAGAGAGAGCGTGGACTGACATATCTGTTTATTGCCCATGACCTTTCCATGGTGAAGCATATCAGTGACCGTATTGGTGTTATGTATCTGGGATCTCTTGTTGAGCTTGCTGACAGTGAGGAGCTTTTCGAGAACCCAATGCATCCGTATACCAAGGCTCTTCTTTCCGCAATTCCGATCCCGGATCCGGATATTGAGAAGAAACGTCAGAGAATCATGCTGGAGGGTACACTTCCAAACCCCATCGGACTTGGAGATGAGTGTAAGTTCTGCAGCCGTTGTCCTGTTTGCAAGGATAGCTGCCATAAGAGCCAGCCGAAGCTTGTTGAGGTAAAACCGGGACACTTTGTTGCCTGCAGTCAGTGTACAGAGTAATAGAGTCAGCAATACACAGGAGGAAGAAGGATGTTCATTGAGGAACGGCAGATTGCCATCGAGAAAGTCCTTCGGGAACAGGGAAAAGTCCGGACCAGGGAACTAAGCGAAATGTTCCAGGTCACAGAGGACTGCATCCGTAAAGATCTGAAAACTCTTGAGAATGCCGGCAAATTAAAAAGAACTTACGGTGGTGCGATTCTTTCCCAGGATTACCCGCTGGAAAGAGATGTTATCGACAGAAGAAATTATCATGTGGAAAAGAAAATGGTGATCGCGGCCAAGGCGATGACGCTGATCAAGGAGCGGGAAGCCATTTTCCTTGATATTTCCACAACCAATATTGAGCTTGCCAAGCTTCTTGCCAAGTCGAAAATGCAGCTTACGGTGGTGAGCAATATGATCGATATTTTGCAGCTGCTTGCGCAGAACCCCAAGATCACAGCCATAGGAACCGGCGGGATCATGTATCCTACGGTAAACGGGTTCCTTGGTTCCGCAGCGATTCAGGTAATCCGGCAATACAGCTTTGACCGGGCTTTTATGGGAAGCTGTGGAATTGATATGATGGATCACACAGTCACCACTCTTGGAGTGGAGGATGGGCTGACCAAGAAGGCGGCGATTGAGAGCAGCCGCCACAAATACGCTGTGATGGAGCGGGAGAAATTTTATTTTAATGAATCTTACAAATATACACAGCTTGATGAGCTGGACGGAATCATCACAGATGAATTCCCGGATCAGTCTATGCAGGATATGCTGGATTCTTTGGGCGTGACCCTTTACTAGAAGGTGTCTCCCCCAGGCTGGGTGAAAGGAAAAAGAGGATATGAGCAAATTTACTTTGGAGGTTTGTGCAGATTCTGTGGAATCTGTACTGGCCGCTGAGAAAGGCGGAGCAGACCGGATCGAGCTTTGCGGAAATGTGGTGATCGGAGGGACAACCCCTTCGGAGAGTCTTTACCGCGAGATACGTAAGCATAGCGATATTAAGATCCATGCGCTGATCCGTCCAAGATTTGGCGATTTTTGTTATACGGAATATGAATTTGATATTATTCGTTCAGAAGTGAGAAGATTCCGGGAGCTGGGCGCCCAGGGTGTTGTGATCGGCATGTTAAAGCCGGACGGATCTCTGGATGTAGAACATCTGGCACAGCTTATGGAGGAAGCGAAGGGGATGTCTGTGACTTTGCATCGGGCTTTTGACGTGTGCAGAGATCCAATGGAGGCACTGGAGCAGGCGATTTCCCTTGGTTTTAACACCATTCTTACATCTGGACAGAAGAATAACTGTGTGGATGGTTCGCCGCTGCTTGCTAAGCTGGTGGAGAAGAGTGCCGGCCGTATCCACATTATGGCTGGTGCGGGAGTGAATGCAGATGTGATCGCTCCTATCTATGAGAAGACCGGAATCACAGATTATCATATGACGGGCAAGGTTTTGCTGGACAGTGAGATGAAGTACCGCAAAGAGGGCGTGAGCATGGGACTGCCGTCTTTGAGCGAGTATGAGATTTTCCGCACCAGTGAGGCGGAGGTAAAGAAGGCCCGGAAGGTATTAGCAGGGCTTTAGAGCCTTTGGCGCTCTTTCACAAAATGGGATTGTTTTCGTGAAAGGGCGTTTTTTGCTATTTAGTGTGGTAAAAGTTTGTCAGGAGGGACGCATTCGGACAATGGATATTACTCACTCACCGGCGCAACGCTACGATGAACTAATCGCTAACTGCGACTAAGGAGTTCCGGAGAGCCGTCACTCCTAAGTCTTCGTAAGCGCTGGATTTCATCTGCGCTAAGAACGCGCCTGAAATGGTTCGCTGGAGTAATACCCATTGCCCAAATGCTGTGTACTGGCTGAGAAACCAAATCCACAAAACAGCAATTTCTTTAAAGTAGGAGGATGAATAGATGTTTCTTCAAAATAGTGAGAAGAAGATTGAAGAAGAATTTTTGAAGTTAACAGAGAAGCTTGGGGCGGACAGGGAGCCGCTGAGGACGATTTGCGAGAAGTTGGATGAGTGCGGCAGAGACTTGGGTCTGGCGATGAAGTATTTGTATGTGACAGCGCCTTATAGTGATCTGGTGAATTATTCCTTTGAGGAGATCCAGGATTTTGCGGAGCATGGGCTGTTTCTTTATAACACGATGGAGCGTGTGAAAGAGCTGCCGGAGGAAATGTTTTTGAACTATATTCTGGATCACAGGGTGAATGAGGAAGAGGTGCTTCCTTGCAGAAGCTTTTTCTGGAATGAACTTAAAGATAGAATTGCGGGAAAAAATGCGAAAGATGCGGCAATTGAGGTAAATTACTGGTGCGCAGAGGAAGCTACTTATCATAGCGGAGATGACCGCACACTTCCAGCACTTACGGTATATAGAAGAGGCTACGGCCGCTGCGGTGAGGAGTCCGTTTTTCTGGTAAATGCCCTTCGAAGCGTGGGAATCCCGGCGCGGCAGGTGTATGTGCCAAGATGGTCCCATTGTGATGATAATCACGCATGGGTGGAGCTTTGGTGCGATGGAAAATGGTATTTCACAGGAGCATGTGAACCGCTTATGATCCTGAATAAGGGCTGGTTTACCAATGCTTCTTCCAGAGCCATGATGGTGCATTCCCGCCTCTTTGACCTTTTCCCGGCAGAAGGGGAGGATGTGATCGGCAAAGAAGGGGCAGCAGTTATGCTGAACCAGACTGCGCGCTATGCTAAGGTGAAAACAGTTTCTGTGAAAGTGACAGATAAAGAGGGCGCGGTTGTAAAGGGCGCTCAGGTGCAGTTCCTGGTTTTGAATATGGGCGAGTATTTCCCCATTGCAAAGGCTGAGACAGACGAAAAGGGAATGGTTTCTTTAGTGACGGGATTTGGAAGCGTAAGCGTTCTGGCGTTCCTTCCGGGAATGGAGGGATTCGCACAGGCAGATCTGGATACCAGAGCGCAGGATGAGATTTCCCTGATTCTTACTGGTGAGGCTGTGGAAGCTGAAGATTGGAGAGCTGTAGATGTAATTGCTCCAGTTGACACCCCGGTGAACCCGGATATGCCTACCCCGGAGCAGAAAGCAGAAGGAACCAGACGACTGAATGAAGCAAACAAGATCCGTAAGGAGAAAAAAGAAAACTGGGTAAATCCGGAGCTGACCGCTTTTCTTGCTGGTGAGGATGAGAAGGAACTTCGCCAGGCGATGGTAGATGTGCTTTCTGAGAAAGACCATACGGACTGTGTTTGCAGCGTGTTGGAAGAGCATTTGGAATATGGCAAGCAGTATGCAAAAGAATTTAAAATGAAGTCTGGTACTGGGAAATGTGGCGAAAAAGAAATGAATGGCGCAGATTGCTTCACTCAAGGCGCTGAGAGTGCTAATGCAGAGTGCAGTAACTATAAAGCTGAAAAATCTGCGGCATATACAAGAGTTACAGGTGCAGAGTCCGGCTATAATCTTTATATCAATTTTATATTAAATCCCCGTGTGGAAGACGAGCTCCTTCGCCCATACCGAAAGGGCATTCTCTCCTTCTTCACAGAAGAGCAGAAAGCCACTTTCCGCGCAAATCCGGCAGAAATCTGGAATTATATCCAGGCGCATATCACCACCTACCCGGATAACGAGCGCGAGACCGTAATGGAAACTCCATACGAATGCCTGGTATCCGGAATTGGTACCCAGCGTTCCCAGAAGGTACTTTTCGTGGCAATCGCCCGCACACTGGGAATCCCGGCAAGATTGAACCCAGATAATAAGGTAATGGAATACTGGGTAAATAGTCAGTTTGTTCCTGTTCTGAAACAGCAGGAGGGTGGCGCTGTTCTCACATTGAAAAAAGAGACAGATGATGTATGGAACTACTATCAGAACTGGACCATGGGGCGTCTGGTTGGAAATGAATACGTTTCCCTGAATCTTACAGGCAGAAGCTGGGAAGAGGACACGTTGGAGCTTGCGTTGATTCCGGGAACCTACCGGATCATCACAACCAACCGTCTTCCAAATGGAAATCAGTTTGCCTGGGAGAAAACATTTGTAATAAAAGAAGGAGAGAAGCTGGAAGAAACCCTGCGTCTTCGCGAAGCCCAGCTTGGGGATATGCTGGAGCGTATTTCCCTGCCAGAATTTGAGGTAAAGGATTCAGCTGGAAATACAGTAACCTGCGCCGATTTAACCAAAGGCGGTAAGAAAATCCTCATGTGGCTGGAAGAGAGCCGGGAACCTACCGAGCATATTCTGAACGAAATGCTGGAACATGCAGAAAAATTCCACGAATTTGAAAAATCCGTTTCTTTCCTGATCCGCACCCAGGAAGCCAAGCTGGATCCCCTTCTGGCAAAAGTGCTGAAGACGTTCCCGGATGTTTCTATTTATTATGATTCTTTCGAGGAAAACATCGAGCTTCTGGGAAGAAGAATGTACGTTGATCCGGACAAGCTTCCGCTGATCCTGGTAACCAATGGCGAGTCTGTAGGAATTTATGCAACCAGCGGATATAATGTTGGAACAGGCGACATGCTGATCCGTATTATGGAAGAAGTGCCGGAGGCATGAATCGTCTGGAAATGAAAAATTAGAAGTTCTAAGAAATATGGAGATGGCTTTTGAGTACGCTTCAAGTTATAGCTGTAATTAAGGTGTATGGAAGCCATCTCTAAATGGAGTAAATTATGAATAAATACACAGAAATTCACCCAGATGGACAACGCGCATACCAGTTTGTAGCTGACACGGCATACGTCCGTGAATCCGGCACAAAGGGTGAGCACAAAGCAGCAGAATACATTCTGAAAGAAGCAGAGCAGGCAGCTGCCCAGCCAGGAAAATCTGCCTATATCCAGACACCCCGCATGGAATTTTTCCAGTGCCCGGATTTTCAGCAGAAAAAGGCAGAGCTGGTAATCTGTCAGCCTTATGAGAAATCCTATCCAGTGCGCGCTTATCTGAATGGCGCCTGCACTCCGGAGGAAGGCATCACCGCACCATTTCTCTTCGTAGGAAAAGGAGATGACATCAGTCTTTCCCAGGCGAAAGGTGCAGTGGTACTGGTATGTGATCCCATCCGCGAAGATATGATAAATAAAATAAAAGCAGCAGGTGCACTTGGCTTTGTAACCGTATGCGGCACACCGCTGGATCAGGGGGAAGACCGGATTCCAACCCAGTACCGCCGCAAGGCATGCGACCTTCCAGGCGCATCCATCCACTATCTTGACGCAGTGGAAATCGTAGAAAAAGGGGCGTCCCAGTGCTGCCTGAACATTCAGCAGAGCGAGATTTCCCGCAATTCCGCCAATGTGGCAGTACGCATTCTGGGAACTGATTTTCCAGAAGAAATCGTTACGGTAACAGCTCACTATGATTCTGTTCCGGAAGG
The DNA here is from genome assembly GCF_052116245.1 of Blautia sp. Sow4_E7. Classification (NCBI taxonomy): domain Bacteria; kingdom Bacillati; phylum Bacillota; class Clostridia; order Lachnospirales; family Lachnospiraceae; genus Blautia; species Blautia sp. Sow4_E7. The sequence continues at coordinate 16,552 of NZ_JBQKLL010000036.1, read as the reverse complement.
CCCTGGCGCATATGACAATATGTCCGGCGGAGCCATGGTGATGGAAGCTTTCCATCATTTCGCAGAGCACAGACCAGCCAGAACCATGGAGTTCATCTGGTTTGGCTCCGAGGAAAAAGGTCTGGTTGGAAGCCAGAATTATGTGAAATCCCATGAGGGAGAAATGAGCAGCCATGTGTTTAATCTGAACGTAGACCTGGCAGGGCAGCTCCTGGGCGGAAATGTACTGGGAGTCACCGCTGATCCTACGGTTTGCGTAGAACTGAAGAATCTTATGGAAGAGAACCAGCTTGGTGTTACCATTAAAAATCAGGTCTGGGCCAGCGATTCTAATACTTTCGCATGGAAATGTGTGCCAGCGCTTACCTTAAACCGTGACGGCTTTGGCATGCATACAAGACACGATACAGTAGAATATATATCCCCTCGCGCACTGGAAGAAGGGGCGAAAACTCTCTGCATAGCAGCTGCATGGGTGGCAAACGAGCCAGAGCTTTCCTTTGAACGGGAAATTCCAGAGGATATGAAGAGAGAACTGGAAAAGTATTTTGCCTAATGAAATATAATTTCAAAGAGATATAGTCGATTATGTAAAACTATTCTTTTAAAAGATATCTGTATGATACCAGTGTCAGAAGGTCAAAAAGCCGTTCGTGCTTGCAAGATAAAGCGTTTGAACTTGGGACACGCCAAATATGAGAAAGTAGCAATTTACGCAGTAAATCAGCGGATTTCGAATATCTGCATAAAATATTATTGAAATTTGGCGATTATTTATGAGCGAAATTGCTTGCAGATGTCTGAAAGAATTATTACAGGAAAGGACATTATAAAATGAACAAAGTAATCGAAGAAAGAACAAAACGTACCGAATGGTACCGTGACGCCCGTTTCGGCATGTTTATCCACTGGGGACTTTACGCAATCCCTGCCAGAGGAGAATGGGTGCGCAGCATGGAGCAGATCCCACACGAGGACTACTGTCACCTTACCGAAGAGTTTACAGCTGAGAACTACAATCCAAGAGAATGGGCTCGTCTTGCGAAAAAGGCAGGTATGAAATACGCTGTGCTTACAGCCAAACACCACGACGGCTTCTGCCTTTTTGATACCAAACTTACTGATTACAATTCCATGAACGCAGCCTGCCACAAAGACCTGGTAAAAGAGTTCCTGGAGGCATTCCGCGCGGAAGGAATCAAAGTCGGCCTGTATTTTTCCATTATAGACTGGCGCCACCCGGATTTCCCACACTACGGGGATATGCATCATCCAATGCGCAATCATCCGGAATGCTCCAATGAAAACCGCGATTTCGACCGTTATCTGGAATTTATGTTCGGTCAGATCAAAGAGCTTCTTACCAATTATGGTAAGCTGGATCTGATGTGGTTTGATTTCTCCTATGGCGATATGAAGTGTGACAAATGGAAAGCCCAGGAGCTGATCTCCATGGTGCGCTCCATCCAGCCATGGCTGATCATTGACAACCGCCTGGAAGGCAGCGCAGAGGATTCCGGTTCCATTCTGACAGCTAATCCTACCGAATATTCCGGAGATTTCGCATCTCCGGAGCAGATGATCCCGCCAGCAGGAATTCGCAACGAGCTTGGTGACCCGGTACCCTGGGAAGCCTGCCTGACCCTGAATAACAATTGGGGCTATTCTTCCAGTGACCGTCATTATAAATCAGCCGAGATGGTCATCCACATGCTGGTTGAGTGTGTCAGCAAGGGCGGAAACCTGCTCCTGAATGTGGGCCCTGACGCCAAAGGCCGTATTCCAAAGGAATCGGTGAAGATCCTGGAAGAAGTAGGCAATTGGATGGACGAAAATTCCAAGAGCATCTACGGCTGTGGTTACGCCGAGATCGACAAGCCCGAGTGGGGCCGCTACACCCGTAACGGAAATAAAATCTACGCCCACGTTATGGAGCCCCAGGCAGGAGCAATCCCTCTCACCGGAATCCACGGCAAGATCAAAAAACTCCGCCGTCTTTCCGACAATTCCGAGGTAAAGCTTACGGATTACTGGAACCTGAAGGAATACTCCCAGAATCAGTTCTTTTTCCTCAATGCTGACACCTGCGACAGCTACCCCCTGCCTGACAGCCGGGATACGGTTGTGGAAGTAACGATGGAAGAAACTGAAGAATAAACTGAAGAATAAACTGAAGAATAAACAGATATAAGCAGATATAAAAAGAATTAACAGAAATAAACTGAAATAAACTGAAAGGGACTGCCAGGGAAACGGCAGCCCCTTTTTCGGCTTTATAAGAAAGCCAATCTCTGACACTTTCCTGAACCGGGCAGTGCTTACGCTCTGGTACAACAATGATCGTCATTGCTTTTCCTGCCCGGTGGAGTCCTTCGTTGATGGCGTAATATTATACCAGGTCTTTCCCTCATCCTTGGTCTGATAGACGGCAGTAGGGCTCACATAAATAAAGTTATCAATTTTTTTGTCTTCTCCAAATGTATAATAGGCGAATCCATCCTTTGTTTCTGTAGTACTATTATTATTCTGAACCTTATAGAAAGGGCTGTTTTCATAGGTCGAAGGCTGCAAGGTCCATTTTTCCAGTGCGTCCTTGAATGGTCCACCGCCTGCATAGTAGATACGGACTTTTACTGTCTTTGCACCGATTCGAAACGTCTGATTTGAAAAATATGCGTCGGGAGTATCCATTTTGCCTGTGGCATTTAGCGTATCGTAATTAAGATATTTATTTTTGGAAAAATCAATCGTTCCAGAATAGCCTCCGCTCCAATTTAAAATAGCTCCCTTATCGTTCTCGTAGGAAACTATACAAAATCCGTTTTCGTCTGGTGACCCAATCCAGTTGTCTTTATCATTGTTACTGATTCCTCCGACCGTGAGTGTCGAGCTCGTCTGCCAGCCCGGCTTTTTTTTGCATAAGATCCACTTTGATCGGTTCCGGGATTTCTGTATCTATTGCTTCTGCCATGATCTTCGCATAAGCAGAGCGCACATTAGCCAGATCTGTTGCTTCTCTGGATTTTTCAAGCTGGCTGGAAAAAATGGGAATGGAGATTGCCACAAGTACACCAATGATAGCGACTACGATCAAGAGCTCAGCCAGCGTAAATCCATCGTTCTCGTTCATAATTTTTTTAACCATTTTCGGTACCTCCGGTGTGATAAAGTTGCATAATTAAAGTTCATTGTACCATTTAAGCTCTTCTAATTCAACCTGGCACAGCTGATTTTATCGTTTATTTATGCAAAAAGCATAAGGTTTCTAAATACTGAGGTGACGGTAAAAAAAGAGAGACAGTTCACACATGTGTCCTGCCTCTCCAATTCCGGATAAATATCCTATTTTACGACCTTCTCCAGCACTTCCTTCATTCTCCGTGCCGCTTCCCTCAGATTTTCCAGGGAGTTTGCATAAGAAATTCTCACATATCCTTCACCACTGTTTCCAAAAGCAGTACCAGGAGTCATGGTCACATAGCACTCCTTCAGGATATACTTGCAGAACTCATCCGAAGTCATTCCTGTCTTTTTAATGTTCACGAACATGTAGAAGGCACTGTCTGGTTTCTGGCAGCTGCAGCCAGGAATCTGGTTGACGGCTTCGTAGATGAAATCCCTTCTGCGCTCATATTCTGCCACCATCTCAGCGGAAGGCGTATCATCTCCCTGAAGGGCAGCCACAGCAGCTGCCTGAACGAAGGAGTTGGGACAGGAAATGCTGTAAAAGCTAAGACGCATCATAGGCTCCAGCAGCTTTTCACTGCAAAGAAGATAACCGATACGCCATCCGGTCATTGCATAATATTTGGAAAAACCGTTTAAGATAATAGTTCTATCATGCATGCCCGGAAGCTCGGCAATACTCATACATCTTTTGCCGTCATAAATAATATCTGCATAAACTTCATCAGAAATTACAATTAAATCATATTTTTCTGCAACTCGTGCAATTTCTTTCAGAGAAGCTTCATTTAATGCGAAACCACAAGGATTGGACGGTGAGTTGAGAAGGATCATTTTGGTGTGCTCTGTGATCAGGGAATCCAGGGAGCCAGGCACGATCTGATATTCATTTTCCGGATCCAGATAATAGGATACCGGTTTTGCCTGGGCAATCTCCGGAACTGTGAAATAACACAGGAAACCTGGATCCGGAACCAGGATTTCATCACCTGGGTTTAAGAAGGCAAGCATGGAAAGGTAAATTCCATGTGTGACACCGTGGGTGATCATAACCTCTTCAGAACCAAATTCCAGACCATATTTTTTCTTATATTCATCCCCAACTGCTTTACGGATGTCCTCGTAACCAACAATCGGTCCATAATGGACTTTTCCAGCGTCCAGGGCCTCCTTTGCAGCCTCACAGATGTGCTTCGGAGTATCAAAATCAGGCTCGCCAATCTCAAGGTGAATAATCGGCTTTCCCTCTTTTTCCATAGCAGTGGAAAGCTCCACCATCTCTCTGATTTTGGAAAGCGGTACGTTTTTCATTCTGTCTGCCTGTTCGAAATTGTACATTTTATTATCCTCCCATATGATTTAAGATACATATCAAATTCTTTTGATTTTGTAAAAAAGTTTATAAATTATAGTACGCTGATGATTTTCATGTACTCTTCTTATGGTAACTATTCAGTGGATCTATTCTGCGATGTGTTTTTGGTGAATATAGTTCACAGAAAAACAGGGAATCCCGGCGCGGAGCGCGTAACTGTGAAGGTACTGAATAGCTGCCTGTTATGCAATATGCAGGATCGTAAACACCAGCGGAATTGAAAACAGGGAAAACAGGGTGGTGATAAACACGCCCTTCGTGGCCAGCACCTGGTCTTTTTTATACTGGGTAGCAAAAAGAACCACCGTATTGCCTACCGGCATGCTCAAAAGCACAAAGATAATTCCGCGGATATAAGCATCTGATATGGTCAGACAAAGGAGAGGCCAGATCAGAATCGGCACCAGCAGCTGCTTCAGTGCCGTAAAAATATAAACTTTCCAGTCGTTAAACATTTCCCTGAAAGGCATCCCTGCCAGGTTTGCCCCGATCAGCAGCATAGCAAGCGGAGAGGTAAGTCCGCCGATGCTTCCAATAGCACCCGTCACAGGGGCTGGTACCTGAACCGGGAAAAAGTACAAAAGCAGGGCCAGGATGGAACCGATCATTCCTGGATTCAGAATCGCTTTCAGACTCAGTCCGCTTTTTTCCCCGGAACCGTAGTGCATCATCCATACGCCAATGGAATAGGCGCTCAGGTTAAAAAGAATGTTCAGCACTGCCGCATAGAGCAAAGCCTGTTCTCCATATAAAGCTGTGATCATGGGAAAACCCATAAATCCCACGTTGGAGTAAGTATTCATAAAAGCGTACACACCCTGCTGGTTCTGGGGCAGGTGAAAAAGTTTTACCACAGCGAAGCTGACCAATGGGAGCAGAAGGTAAATGATCAGGGATGCGAGGAAAACGGTGACAACCCGGCTGGAATCATCGACCTCCGTTCTTGTAAGAACAGAATTCAGGATGATCAGGGGCATGGTCACATTTACCACCAGCCTGGTCAAATGGGAATCTACCTCGGGGTTGAGGATCCCTAGCTTAAATAAACCATATCCGCAGAACATGATGAGAAATAATTGGATCATCTGGGCAATTAAAACATGGATATCCATAATAAGGACCCTCCTTCTGTACGATACTTAGCAACTATTTTGCAGCTTGCATCCGGCGTAGTGCATCATTGTGAAAATGTGGAGCTGTTACCATAACTAATTGTATTTAACGATAGAAAATAGATTTACAGAATGCTGTTTCTGGTATTTCCATCCAACAGGAAATCTACCGCATTCTCTGTAGAAATCCGAACCAGCTCCCTTGCTGCTTCATCTGTGAAAAAGCTTACATGGGCTGTATAGACTACATTTTCCATCTGGCAAAGCTCTGCGAAAACCGGATCATCCGGATATTTGCCTTTGAAATCTTTTCGGACGATATCATCTTCCCCTTCGTATACGTCGAAGGCAAAGGCAGATAACTTACCGCTTTTCAGGCTGTCCAGAACAGCTGTGGCATCCACCAGACCGCCGCGGGCGGTGTTTACCAGGATAGCGCCGTCTTTGCAGCCTGCCAGGAAATCCTTGTCTACCACATGATAGGTACTTTCCATAAGCGGGCAGTGGAGTACGATCAGATCTGCCTGTTTACATAATTCTTCTTTGGAAACATAGGTGCCATATTGCTTTACCGCTTCTGATTCATAAGGATCGCAAACAAGAACCCTGCAGCCGAAGCCTGCCAGAATACGGATGGTAATAGCACCAATTCTGCCGCTTCCCATAACGCCTACGGTCATAGCCCCCAGCTCTTTTCCACGGATACCGTCAATGCGGTAATTGCAGGCTCTTACCATCTCCTGGTTGCGTTTCATTTTTCGGAGAAGAGACAGGATCAGAAGAATGGTGTGCTCGCTGATGGAAGCGGGAGAGTAGGAAGGAACATTTGCAGCGCCAAGACCATATTTTTTCACAGCGTCCTTGTGGATGTGGTCGATGCCTGTGGATCGGGTTGTTACAAAGGAAACACCCATTTCCTTCAAAGAAGCAGCCATTTTGTCATCAATCACGCTGTTGCTGAGAATGGAAACAGCCTGGCAGCCTTCTACATATTTCAAGGTTTCCCCCCGTAAAATATCATCTACAAAAACATATTCCGGAGCTTCCCGGAGAGGGAGTTTTTTCAGCTCCTCCTGCTCCCAGGGAGTCATTCCATATACTGCGATTTTCATAAATCAGACTTCTCCTTTCTTGATCATATCCTTATACTCTGCCGTAATCTTAAAGACATCTTTTCTAAGGCCGAATAATACGCACAGGTTAGTGATGTTTGCAATACCAAGACCAAGGTCTGCAAGTCCCCAGATGGTGGAAAGTCCGCCTACAGCACCTACGATCGCCATAATGCAGGCCAGGATACGGTAGCACATGATGGCTGTTTTATTCTTTGTAAAATAGCCCAGGCAGTTTTCTCCATAATAAACGCTGACAACTGCGGTTGTAAAGGCAAAGAAGAAAATAATCAGGGAAACGAAGATGCCCGCTGCGGTCTCACTTCCCATACCTGCTGCGAAGCCCATTGTAGTAAGTGCGGCACCGCTCTGTCCGCTGGTCCATACACCAGTTACCATAATAACAAGGGCTGTCATAGTGCAGACAATAATTGTGTCTACGAAAACTTCTGTGATTCCCCAGATACCCTGTTTTGCAGGATGATCTACGTTTGCAGTTGCATGTACAAGTGCAGCAGTACCGTTTCCGGCCTCATTGGAGTAAACACCTCTTGCAAGTCCCCAGCGGATTGCGGAAGAAACACCTGCGCCAAGGAAGCCTCCAGTTGCAGCTGTGCCGGAAAAAGCACCTGCAAAGATTGCTCCGAAAGCTGCCGGAACTGCTGTAATATGTGTAATAATTACGAAAATTGCTACAACGCAATAAGCAAGTGCCATGAAAGGAACTACGATTTCAGCACATTTGCTGATTCGTTTCAATCCTCCGATCAGGACAAAGCCCATGATGACTGCACACACAACTCCGATGATCACCGGATTGATGTCAAAGTATGCGGTGAGAGAACCGGTAAGGGAGTTGATCTGTACAGCAGGTGCAAGGATCTGTACGGCGAAAATAACGAAGCACCAGAGGCCGCCCATCCAGGCAAATTTTTTGCCAAGGCCTTTCTTTGCGTAATACATGATTCCGCCTTTATACATTCCTGTTTCCGGATCCACTTCACGATATTTGACAGCCAGGCAAACCTCTGCGTATTTTACGATCAGTCCGAACAGGGCAACCAGCCACATCCAGAAAACAGCGCCAGGGCCGCCAAGTGCGATGGCTACGGCAACACCGGCAATATTTCCGACGCCAAGTGTGGAGGCCAGGGCGGAGCAAACGGCGGCAAGGGAACTGATCCCTTTTTCAGAACCTTTTGTTTTGAACATTTTGCCAAAAGTATTTTTCATGGCATGTCCGAAGTAGCGGAATTGGAAGAAGCCGGTGCCGATGGTCAGAGTGACCGCCACAACTACGGTTAAAACCAGGATAGGAAAGCTCCATATGAAGTCTGAGACAGAGAGCATGTCACTAAGCACATGCTGCCAAAAACCTGTAAACCCGTTCCAGAAATCTGATAGTATTGTCATAATAATTTCCTCCTCGATGTAGATTAGCAATCGAAGTGTTCAGGCCTGTTTCTTACGATTCCTGTTTATCTTGGTATTTAGGCTATCACATAATATAGTGGAAAACAAATTGTGGTTAGCTATGTTTATCTATTGCCAGAAAAAATGGAATACCATAGTTTTTCACAATATAAAAAGAACCCTGGAAATAAATATTCCGAAGCTCTTTTTGGGGGGGATATTCTGTCAGATCACCAGTCTGGCAGCCTGACTTTTGTATAAAAATTTTGCTAATTCAAACCCGCAGTCATTTGGAGCGGACTATTTCAGCTGGCGGATATGTATTGTGCCGGTGAAAGGTTAGGCTGTAAGGAACCCTGCTCCGCGCAGAGCTGGGAAAGCCTGGCGATATATTCACTCATAACGGGGGTGATTTCCTGGTTCCGCCTTTTGATCCAGCCGATTTCCAGGCTGGAAATTTTTTCATCTTTAAGTGGAATCGCCACCATATCCCGCAGGGAAGTGCGGCTTCCAAGAAGACCGCTTCCGATGGTATAGGCATTGAGATATATGGACATGCTGATCTGCATTCCACGGTCTGTTACTACAATGGTGCGGGGAATCTGCAGATTTACATCCGCTTCTTCGGAAAAATTCCGCAGACTGTCAAATCCCTGGTCATATACAAGAAATGGATAATCCTTCAGATCGTCCCTGGTAACCTGGCTTTTTCCTGCAAGAGGATGCTTTTTATACAGGTAAACGTGGGGAAACATGGAAATAATAGGGGAATACTCCAGCTCATTTTTGCTGATCTCGAAATCCAGAACCCGGTTTTCTGGATTCTTGGAAAGCACCCCGATCTGACAGATGTTATCCGCCACCAGTTTCAGTACATCCTTGGTTCTGCCTTCGTGAAGCTTCATGCGGTAATGGTTGCTGGACTTGTCTGCCACAATGTCCATAAAGGCTTCGGCAGCAGTTGCAATGTGCTGGCTTGCAACGGAAAAAATGATCTCCTGTTCTTTTTCCATGTTGCAGTATTTATTCTGTACGCATTGAAACTGCTCGATGATCCCTCTGGCATATTCCAGAAATTCCCTTCCGGCGTCTGTAACCTGTGCGCCATGTTTATTTCGGGAAAAAATAGTGATTCCCAATTCTTTTTCCAGCTTCTTCACTTCATTGGAAAGAGTAGGCTGTGTAATGTATAGAACCTGACTGGCCCTGGAAAAGCTGCCTTGCTCTGCAATCATGACCACATATTTCATTTGCTGCAGATTCATGCCTGTCCCTCCTTTGGTTAGCGTAAATAAGATAAAATATTCTGTGCTTCCAGCGAGCTGTCTTAGAGCGTGTTTGAAAAATCATTTCAGCAATCTGCACGCCCCACTTTGCGGTATATTTCGCCCGAATTCGGTTGGCGTAGCTTAGTATTCTTAAAAGGCTCGTTGTCCACGAAATAAAAAAAGCGAAGAGGCAAACTCTCTGTCTGCCTCTTCGCATATTCGAATCATAGCATATTCAAAAAGAAAATACAAGCCTATTTTTTATTCTTCCAAACACTTCGCGCCACCATACAGATGAGAATCGTAATTACCATATCCGGCAGTGTATTTCCCACAGGAATATCAATTCTCATTAAAATTCGGTACAGAACAAATCCGATCACCCAGATCACCGCATTCGTGATGTCAACCGACTCGCCCAGGCTGTCGGTACGTTTCAGCAGGAAGAAGTCTGCAATCTGAATGGCGATCATCGGTGCAAATACAGATCCGATGAGATACAGGAAATCGGTAATGTTGTCCATTGGATATACAATTGCAGCAATTGTTCCGATGATGGTTACAGCAATTGCGGCATATTTTCCATTTATTTTGGAAAATACCGATTCAGATGAAATTCCGGCGGAGTAAGCATCCAGGAATGTGGTGGTAACAGTGGAAAATACAATGATCAGAAGACCTGCAATTCCAAGTCCGGCCTTCACCATAATCTGGGCAATATCGGATTCACCGGTATAAATAGCGGCGCCCATACCGATTACATACATCCAGCAGCTTACCAGGCCGTAGACAACGGAGCTGACAGCGGTTGCTTTCACTGGCTCCTTCGCCTCGCGGGTATAGTCGCTGATCAGCGGCAGCCAGGAAAGGGGCATTGCCACGGAAAGCTCTACCGCTGCGCCGAAGGACATGGCTTCCTCGCCAATAGCAAGTGCAGTCCCGCCATCAAAGAAGATCAGCTTGCAGAGCACCAGTGTGAGGATAAAAAGTGCTGCCATAGCGATGGTGTTGATTTTCCCAAGGTTGGTGATGCCAATAAAAATCCACAGTACGATCAGTGCGCCAATGACCAGACACCACACCCAGCTTCCGGTATGTAATACGCCGTCTGCAGCCAGTGCTCCGTCGTAGATCATAATGGCAGTCCAGCCAACCAGCTGGAGCACGTTCAGGAAGGAAAAGAAGATTCCGCCCTTTTCCCCGAAGCTCATTTTTACAGTTTCCATAGCGCTGCGGCGTGTTTTTCCGCCTATGACTCCGGCGAGGAAAAGCATGGTGCAGCCGATAATATGTCCGATGATAATGGCAAGAAGGCCTTTTTGAAAGCCCAGCGGGGCAAAGTAAGTTCCAGTGAGGATTTCCGCCAGGGAAACACCTGCGCCAAACCAGATCAGGCCGTTTTCGAAGATGGAGGTACGTTTTTCGGTCATGTTAGTTGTCCTCCTTTGCCAGTGTGAACTCGTTCCTGATCGCAAACCCATGATCCATAGGTCCGCTGCCTTTTCCCAGATCCAGCATAGCAGCCAGTGCCCCGGAAATATATTTCTTGGAACGCTCCACGGAAGTATCCAGGGCAAATCCCTTTGCCAGATTAGAGGCAATGGCACTGGATAAGGTACATCCTGTTCCGTGGGTGTTGGGATTCTGGATCCGTTTTCCCTGGAACCATTTGTACTCCCCGTCACGCCAAAGAAGGTCGTTGGCGTCATTCAGCTGATGACCGCCCTTGCAAAGCACTGCACAGTGGTATTTTTCCCCGATGGCAGCAGCGGCTTTGATCATATCATCTGCAGTTTCTATTTTCATTCCGGAAAGCACCTCAGCCTCCGGAATATTCGGTGTCAGGACAGTTGCCAGGGGAAGAAGCTGGCTTTTCAGCGCTTCGATGGCTTCGTCGTTGATCAGCTTGGCGCCGCTTGTGGCAACCATAACCGGGTCCACTACAATATTTTTCGCCTGGTACTGGTGAAGCTTCCGGGCAATGGTTTCAATCAGCGCACTGGAAGATACCATTCCAATTTTTACTGCGTCTGGATAAATATCTGTGAAAATATTATCCAGCTGATCGGCCAGAAATTCTGGCGTTGCTTCCATGATTCCTGTTACACCGGTAGTATTCTGTGCGGTAAGTGCTGTGATGGCACTCATTGCATACACTCCATTGCTGATCATTGTCTTGATGTCAGCCTGGATACCGGCGCCTCCGCTGGAGTCACTTCCAGCGATTGTTAATGCTGTTCTCATAATGTTTCATCCTTTCTTCTGGCCTTGTCTGATCCACTCTGTAATTTGCTGCCCTGTAACTTGCAGTGCACATTGACAGAAGCTTTTCAAACAGGCACTTGTATTATTTATGCATTAATTTTATATAGCGTCCGAAAGTGGTGCCCCCAGCCGAACGCTGCATTGGGTTACTGTTCACAGAGTGACCAGTAACCGCTTCGCGATGCACAGAAAGACGAACCTTCTTGTGACAAGCACAAGAAGTAGCGTTTGCTGCGCAAACTTAATTCTCGGGTTTTCTGTGAGCTTTGCTCACAAAAAATACCTCGCGGAACGTTACCGGTGAACAGTAACCTGCATTGCTGCCATATGAAAAAAAGAGACACCCGCATGTGGTGTCTCCGAAAAAATCAAAACCATGATGACTTCCTACGGCGGCATTATCCGCATCAGGTAAAGGGTCGAAATTCACAATTTCCTCTCAGCTTGTCTACAAGCTCCCCTGTTCTTTTGTTATTATAGTAATAATGGGAAAAATTGTCAATAAGTTATTGAAATCCTTAAAAAAGCCGAAATAATGAGAAAAATCCCTCAATTCAACCAGCGGTAGGGTGACGGATCTCCTGTTTTGTGGCATAATCAAGACAACAAAACAAGCATCCGATAAGGAGACATATCATGACAGACACAGGCAAAAACCAGGTGGGCACATTCATTGCCCAGTGCCGTAAAGAGAAAAAATTAACCCAGAAGCAGCTGGGCGAGAAATTAAATGTGACAGACCGCGCCGTTTCCAAATGGGAGACCGGCCGTTCCTTTCCAGACGTAAGCCTGATGGAGCCACTCTGCCAGGAGCTGGATATCTCCGTCAGCGAGCTTCTTGCCAGAAAAAGACTGGAGCCAGAGCAGTACCAGAAAGAAACGGAGAAAATGCTTATGGCCTCTGTCAGCGCCGGACAGCTTATGGGGCTGCAGGTGGTGCTTTATGTCATTACCCTGGTAATCTTTGCTTTAGTAGATTTTCCCTTTGTTATAAGAAAAATCAGCGGCCTCCCCCTGGTGAATTATATCAGCATTGCCTGCTGGATTCTGGCTCTGGTCCTGATCTTCAGCCTGAACTACCTGGACAAAAAATTGCCGGCAAGAAAATTCCGCACCTCGAATGTAACACTGGAGCGGATCGTGGGTGCCGTGACTTTCTTAGGAATCATGGCAGTAAACTTTGTGGTCAGCGGTGGTCTATCTTACATAAAAGACATGGATTTCGGCGAAAAGGTTTACGGAGCGGTTATTTTTATCGTGAGCCTTGCTGTTGTAGTGGGAATCCGGGGAATTATGGCGCAGACACGCAAGGAAGAGTGGGAGATGGAGCAGGAGGAAAATGCCGCCAAAAAGGAATAACTCTTTTTCCCGACTTATTGAAAAAGAAAAAAGAACAGTCGCAACAGCGTTGAATGATATAAAAATAGTGGCTGAAACGTTAAAACAATAAAGAACTGTCACACAGAGGCGATTTACCTGAGGAAGAGAAATCACTTCTGCGAAGACAGTTCTTTTTGGAAAAAGAATAAATTTATATGTAATACATGCACCCGGGGAAGGCGCTGTTTATTACCTGATATAGTTATTTGATATCTAACTCCATGACCAGTACCTGGTATCCATGCAATTTAACAGTCTCTCCATCCATAACCACATCCGGATAGTTGTTGAGCAGCACCTTTTTGCATGTCGCCGGAAGTGTGATTTCCTGCTCCTCCCACTGATAATTGCCAACCACCAGCAGAGTTTTATCGCCCTTACGGTAGTAAGCCATCAGATTGTGACGGTTCTCCATAAACGGCTCCAGAGCACCGTACACAACCGTCTCTTTGTATTCAGGATTTTTGCGAAGTGCGATCAGCTGTCTGTAAAAATGGAATACAGAGTCAGGATCTTTTCGCTCATCCTCCACATTAATGGAAGTATAATTGGGATTTACCCGAAGCCATGGCGTTCCAGCCGTAAATCCGGCATTTTCCCCACCCGTCCACTGCATAGGGGTACGGGCATTGTCACGGCTGTGGCGCGCAACGGCTTTCAGAGCTGCTTCAGGAGTAAGCCCTGCGTCAAGTGCAACCTTATACTCGTCCAAAGTAGAAATATCATCCACCTCATCAATAGACTTAAATGGCACATTTTCCATACCAAGCTCCTGCCCCTGGTAAATAAACGGCAGTCCGCGAAGCATGAAATTCAATGCTGCCAGTAGTTTTTTACTTGTGTCACAGCAGTCCCCCTCCGGAATGTAGTGGCTGACACCGCGAGGCTCGTCATGGTTCTCAATAATATTGGAAACAAATCCGAAATCCCCCATTTTTGCCTGTGTCTCAAAACAGCAGCGCTTGTAATCATCTGGAGTGATCTCTTTATAATCATACCAGCCCTTCTCAGAACCGCCGAAAATGGTCTCATTGAAATCAAACATAGAAGAAAAATATCCGTTATCCCCGATGAAATCCGGAAGCTCCTCGTCCTTTGCGTTAAAAACCTCACCTACGGAAAAAGCATCGTGAGGCTTGAAGGTGCGGTCCCGCATTTCTCCAAGAAATTCTCCGATCCCGGTAGCTTCCTCCAGCATTTTTCCAATGTAGCAAAGGCCGTCCTCACGGTCTGGCTCATAGTCGTGCATGGGCAGAGCCTTCTTGATATTGATAATGGCGTCAATGCGGAAGCCGCCCAGACCTTTGTCCAGCCACCAGTTGATATTCTTGTAAACCTCTTCCCGAAGCTCCGGATTTTCCCAGTTCAGGTCCGGCTGTTTCTTGTGAAAAACATGAAGGTATTGTTTGTTGGTCCCCGGCAGATCCTCCCACACCGGCCCGCCGAAATAGGAGCGCCAGTTGGTAGGAAGCCTGCCATCCTCCTTGTCTCTTAAATAGAAGAAACGGCCGTATTTTCCGTCTGGATCCTCGCAAGCCTTTTTGAACCATTCGTGTTCATCGGAGCAGTGGTTCACAACCAGGTCCATGACAATATACATGTCACGCTTCTTCGCCTCAGCAATAAGGCGGTCCATATCTTCCATGGTTCCGAAGCGCGGGTCAATGTCATAATAATCGGAAATATCGTATCCCTGGTCGGCCAGCGGGGAGCGATAGCAAGGGGAAAGCCAGATAATATCCACTCCCAGATCTTTCAGATAATCCAGTTTCTCTATAATTCCCGGCAGATCGCCGATCCCGTCGCCATTTGTGTCATAAAAACTCTTTGGGTAAATTTGGTAAGCAACCTTATCCTGCCACCATTTTCGTTTCATATAATAGATCCTCCTGCAAAATGTTTTCGATGTGTTTTTTTAAGTTGGTTTTGTCATTGAGTACATTATACATACATATGGTGGAAATATCTTCCCTTAATCTGATAAAAAAATACGATATTTTGACATTGTAGAAATTATGCTATTGAACCTTGTGAATGAGGGCTGGTTAGGACATGCTTCTAAAAGCACTTCTTGCAGAAAGCCTTTTTCAAACATGCTTTAGTCTGCTGACTCGTTTGCCTGCTCTCGCTTGCGATAGTGCAGCGGCGTAGTTCCTGTGTACCTGCGGAATTCCCTGAGAAAATTTCCCATATTATTATATCCGCAGTCCAGGCAAACCTCAGTTATGGGAAGAGAGCTGTCTCTTAGCATCTGCATTGCCTGACGGATCCGATATTCATTCAGATATTCCACCGGCGACATCCCGAGCGCTTTTTTGAAAAAACGGCAAAAATACTGCTCGTTCAGTCCGATGAGAGCGGCAAGGTCCCGGATATAGATTTTCTCCTGGTAATGCTCCCGGATATAGGTGATGGCTGTTTTGATGGTTTCCACCCGGTGGTCGTCCGGCTTCTCTGTCTGGGAAAAAAGCTGCTGCTGTTCCAGAGTGGCGAAAAATTGCAAAAGAGAAGCTTTGATGATAAGCTGGTCCGCTAAATCTACCGATATCGTTCCCGAAGCGCGCAGGGAAGTGAGATGGAAATGCTCATTTTCGTAGGTCAAAGTTTCAGGTGAGCTGCTTCTGGAAAAGGCATCCGCAATGTTAAAAAATATAGCGCGAAGAGCAGAAAATGCAGGATGCTCTTTGGAAATTGATCTTGGAAAGTGCAGCTGCCCATTTTGCATAGGCTGGATCAGCTGGGCTTGCACCGTGTCATAAAAAGGTGAGCAAAGCAGTTCGGGCTGGAATACAACCGCATATTCCTGCAAGGGTTCCTTGGAAGCAGAACGGATGCTGTGCAATTCTCCAGGATTGACGAAATAAAAGCATTCGGATCGGATATCAAAAGCTTCCATATTGATTTCCATTCTAAAATTTCCATCTGGAAAATAAAGGATTTCGGCCTCTTTGTGCCAATGGTGCTTTACCATAAATCCATGCCCGCACATCTGTGTCTGATAAAAAGCACAGGGAAAAGACTGGGTTCCATGAGGATTGGTTTCTTTCAAGTCAGGAGCTTGCTGCTGATACATGGGTACCTCCGAAAAATAGGGAATGAGTTTCTTCTATTATAAGAAGGAAGATTGTTATATTGACGCTATCATGGATGGGGAAAAAAGTCAATGCTAGTCTGGAGCCTGCCCCCAAAATCATTTCTGTTGCAGAAAGCCTTTTTCAAACACGCTCTAGTACAGCATTAATTACAACTTGGCTTGGCGGATTTTTCGGAGAAAATATCGCTTTCTGGTAGGCGGATGGTGTTGATACGTAAGTTGCACAAAAAATATAGAAGTTTTTGTAAAAAGTGCTTGACTTCTACTTGCGGCAGTGGTAATATAAACAAGCTGTCGCAAGGAATTGCTTCTGAAATACTGAAAAATAAATTGGTTTTCAGAAAATT
>NZ_JBQKLL010000035.1:0-38284 GCF_052116245.1 Blautia sp. Sow4_E7 | reverse complement strand
AAGAAGGTAGATGCTGCCACAGTTGCCTGTGCATTAGTACATCTTAAAGAATTATAGAAAAATGTCCGCCAGAAATTTAAATAAAAGTCTCTGGCGGACAGAAATTCCGTCCGATTCCGGGCAAAAAATACCGGATGGTTTTGGACAAAACCGGTCGTCAGTAACAGTTTATAACGAGAAGACAAGAGTTCCGGTGGAAGAGGTTATTGAGTACTTTATCTGATGGATTTGAGAGAATACGACTCATGAGTGTATAATTGAGGATGCTTATAGGTAGAAAAATATCCTGTGCAGGTTATGTTTTAATATGGACATAGCCTGGCAGGATATTTTTGTGTGAGGGGGAGTTTGATAGAGGAAAAAATTAAATATACATAAAACGTGATTTTTTTGCTCAAAACATGATGAAAAACGTGAGAAAACAGCAAATAAAAGCTCATAAAACGTGAAGGGAGTTTTGATGGTTAAATTTAAGGAACTGGAGAAATCCAGTCCCTTATGTTATTGATTTTTGAATTTGAATGGTCAGTTTCGTGGCGTGGAAGTCTTCTGTGGCAGCGGCTGGCGGTGCAGAAGTAGCGTAATTGATTGAGAGTCATGGTGGGTACCTCTAATTCTAAATTATCTCTTCCTAAAAGTACCACATCTCCATAATAATTTCCATATTTATTTCTAAATTCTCCCATCTCATAGCAATACTGCACAAAAAATATCCTCCAAAATTGAGATTATAAAAAATTTTTATGGGGACATGTAACCCATTAATTTGTTTTTTTATACATACATGGGCTATAATAAAGTCATCAAAGGAAACGTGTACGGCCGGTACCTTTCAGGAGAGATTAACACAAAGAAGACTGATAAGTAAGACAGAAGCGAAGAGCAAAAAATCAAGAGAAACGAAAACCACAAAGAAAAAGAAGTGAAAGGAGATTTACAAAATGTCTCAACAAACAATCACACTGCTGTTTCTTGTGTTTACGATCATTAGTTTCATCCTTGAAAAAATTCCACTTGGACTTACCGCTTCGATCTGTGCGATCGGATTGACAATCACCGGAGTTTTGGATGTATCTACAACGTTTTCACAGTATGTAAACAGCAACGTAATCCTTTGCGTTGGCATGTTCGTAGTCGGCCAGGCATTATTTGAAACAGGAATGGCAAATAAGATCGGAGGCCTGGTTACCAAAATTGCCAGGACAGAAAAGACACTGATCGTTGCCATTATGGTAATCGTGGGAATCATGTCCGGATTCTTATCCAACACAGGTACAGCCGCAGTGCTGATCCCCGTAGTCTGTGGAATCGCCGATGAATCCGGCTACTCAAGAAGCCGCCTTCTGATGCCGCTGGTATTTGCAACAGCCCTTGGCGGAAACCTTTCCATCATCGGCGCGCCTGGAAACCTGATGGGTGTAAATGCACTCCAGGAAATGGGACTTTCCACAAGCTTCTTCATGTATGCACCAGTTGGAGTTCCAATGCTGATCTTTGGAATCCTCTACTTCGTATTTATCGGATACAGATTCCTTCCAGATGGAAAAGGAGCAGCAGGGGCAGCAGTTGAAGAGCAGAAGGATTTCAGCGATGTTCCGAAATGGAAACAGATCGTATCACTGGTAGTTCTGGTGCTTGTAATCCTTGCAATGATCTTCGAGGAAATGATCGGAATCAGCATTCAGCTTTCCGCCTGTATCGGGGCAATCGTTCTGGTAGTGACCGGAGTTCTTTCTGAGAAAGAGGCGCTGGCTTCCATTGATCTGAAAGTAGTATTGCTTTTCGGTGGATCCCTTACACTGGCAAAAGCCCTGGACACAACAGGTGCAGGTGAGCTGATCGCAGACAAGATCGTAGGACTTCTGGGAGCAGACCCGAACCCGATCGTGCTTCTTCTGGTATCCTTCGTAATCTGCATGATCCTGTTGCCGATTCTTTTCCCATTCTATCCGTAAGAATGAAACTGTGTAATAAAGCAGAAAACTTACTGCTTTAAATAAATAACCAAAAATCAAACGCCAAACCCAAGGGGAATCGATCCTTGCCAGATCTTCCCCGCTTAACCTAAACCATCAACCATTTAATAATCAGGAGGTAAATCATGACTAAGGAAAATGGAGTTAAAGTATTAACAGACATGGTAGCAGACTTTGTTGCCCATATTGGAAAAAAATTACCAGACGACGTAGTAGCAAAACTGGAAGAGCTTGGCTCCCAGGAAAGCGCAGCACTTCCAAAAGTACTTTATGAGACAATGACCAAGAACCAGGGACTGGCTGTAGAGCTGAACCGCCCAAGCTGCCAGGATACAGGAGTTCTTCAGTTCTGGCTCAAATGCGGAACCAATTTCCCATATATCAATGAGCTGGAAGGCCTTCTGAAAGAAGCTGTTGTACAGGCTACCTTCGCAGCACCATTAAGACACAATTCCGTAGAAACCTTCGACGAGTACAACACCAAGAGAAACGTTGGAAAAGGAACTCCGACTGTATGGTGGGACATTGTTCCAAACAGCGACAAATGTGAGATCTACGCATACATGGCAGGCGGCGGATGCACCCTTCCAGGAAAAGCAATGGTACTTATGCCAGGTGCCGGATACGAAGGTGTTACTGATTTCGTTCTTGACCAGATGACAACCTACGGACTGAATGCATGTCCTCCGCTTCTTGTAGGTGTAGGTGTAGGAACATCTGTAGAGACAGCTGCCCTCAATTCCAAGAAAGCACTTATGCGCTCTATCGGTTCTCACAACGACAACGCAAACGCAGCAAAAATGGAGAGGCTTCTGGAAGACGGAATCAATGCAATCGGCCTTGGACCGCAGGGAATGGGCGGAAAATATTCTGTAATGGGTGTTAATATCGAGAATACAGCCCGTCATCCATCCACAATCGGTGTTGCAGTAAACGTAGGCTGCTGGTCACACCGCCGTCTGGTTGAGTACGGAAGAGAGCTTCCATATGACATCAAGGATAAAGCTATTTTCCATGCAGGTCCTATCGTTCGTAAGATCGAGGGAACTGAGGATGACTACGAAATGGTTTCCGTTGGACCCACAACCTCCATGCGTATGGAGAAATTCGAGTATGAATTTACCAAGCTTACAGGCGTAAGAGTGATCGTTGGAAAAGGCGGAATGGGCCCGAACACAGAGCGTGCCTGCAAAGAGTTTGGTGCGATCCACTGTGTATTCCCGGCTGGCTGTGCAGTAGTAGCTGCTACAGAGGTTGAAAAGATCGTAGAGCATCACTGGGACGAGCTTGGAATGCCAGAGACCTTATGGTGCAACAAGGTAAAAGAGTTTGGTCCGCTGATCGTGTCCATCGACGCACAGGGCCGCAACCTGTTCGAAGAGAACAAGGTTATCTTCAATGAGAGAAAAGAAGCCGCTAAGCAGGCTATTTATCCAGAAGTGAAATTCATTAAATAAGGCTTTATCAGAAAATAAAATTCTCCTATTTTAAATCGAAAACACCTATCACACATATTCTAAAATGGTAAAAGAAAAGGCGGCTCACAGACTAACCCCATATCTGGTCTGTAAGCCGCCTTTTCTGACGAAAAATCTGTCAGAATTTTGTGAAATTTTCTGAAATCTGACTATTTCTGTATACGAAATTCCAATAAAGTGGTATAGTTAATTCAAATAGACTTTTGAGAAAACATGTTGTGTCTGGGATTGCATGTGAAAAATTGTGACAAATGACGTGAGAAAATTATGTCAACTGGCATGGGAAATACGGGGGAAGAAATATGGACATTTTAGTTGTGATCGATATGCAGAATGATTTTATTGATGGTGCACTTGGCACACCAGAGGCGGAAGCTATTGTGCCCAATGTGGTAGACAGAGTGAAGAATTTCAATGGTCTTGTACTGGCAACCAGAGATACCCACGGCGGAGATTACCTTCAGACACAGGAGGGACGGATGCTTCCTGTAGAGCACTGTATCCGCGGCACTTACGGATGGGAGATCCGGGAGGAGATCGCAGAGCTTCTGGAATCCGGCCCAATTGACAAGCCAACCTTTGGAAGCGAAACTTTGGGAAAAGTTCTGAAGGAATTCAATAAATCAGAAACCATTGACAGCATTACCTTGATCGGTCTTTGCACAGATATCTGTGTGATCTCCAACGCCATGCTGCTGAAAGCATTTTTGCCGGAGGTGCCGATCATTGTAGATTCCCTCTGCTGCGCAGGGGTGACGCCGGAGAGTCATGAGCGGGCACTGGAGGCAATGAAGGCCTGCCAGATTGAGGTTATCTGGCAGTGAAAAAGGGAAATACCCAGCTGGCCCAGGAACTGGATACAGCCATTCAGACCATTGCCCAGGTACAGCCAAGCCTGCAGGAAACCCTTTTCGAGCGCTATTTCCGAAATGCACGTTATACCTTTTCCATCACAGAGGAACAGCAGGAATATCTGCAGACCATGGGAAAAATAAAGGTGCTTTGCGTGGATAATGATGCACCATATGTTTACTTGAAATCCGGAAAACCAGCAGGAGTGCTGGTGTCTGTGCTGGATGGATTTGCAGAAGAGACAGGGCTGGAGGTGGAATACACCTTCTGTGAGACGAAAGAGGAAGCAGAAAGCAAGCTGAAGGAGCAGCACTATGATCTGATGATGGGGCTGCCTTTTACCTCAAGGTATTGTGTAAAGATTGGATTTGTGCGAAGCAAATCTGTTGTGGATTCTACACTGGCCTATCTTCATAACTCTTCCAGCGACAGCCATGACACAGTGGCGGTCGAAAACGGAATGGAGGGGTACGTTGACAGCAGTGATTTTGAAAATGTGATCACCTGCAGCAATGCCAAAGAATGTGTGGAGGCTGTAAACAAGGGAGAAGCGGCCTATGCAGTGGGCGACCGCTCTGCATTGGAATACTATATTTACGATACTTACAGCAATCTTTTGACAAGTAATATCACAGGGGCAATCCTTTCTGTTCTGACGGCGATTCTGGTAGTTGCAATTTCCGTGTCCCTTCATGCAAAAAAATGGGGAAGAAAAACGAAGAGCTTCAGATCGCAACTATGGCGAAGAGCGAGTTCCTCACCCGAATGTCCCACGACATCCGCACGCCTATGAACGGAATTATCGGAATGCTGAATATTGCAGACAAGTGTGCGGATAATCCCCAGGAGGTGCGGAAGTATCATCAGAAGATCCGCATGGCGTCAGAATATCTGCTGTCTTTGCTCAATGACATTCTGGATATGAGCAAGCTGGATTCGGATGAGATCGTTTTGGCAGAGGAATCGGTTTATCTTCGGAATATCCTGGAGAACTGCAGAGATATTATGGAGAACAGAGCAGCGGAGCATGGGGAGAACCGGAGTGAGTTTAAAGGAACCGGACTGGGGCTTTCCATTGTGAAAAAGCTGGTAGACAAGATGGATGGCGAGATCAGGGTGGAAAGTGAACTTGGAAAAGGAACGAAATTTACAGTTCTTCTTCCTTTTAAAATCGACAAAAACTATCAGAAGCCAGAGCGGAAGCTTCCGGAAAAAGAGATCAATCTGGCAGGCCGGCATGTACTTGCCGCAGAAGATAATGAACTGAATGCAGAGATCCTGCAGTTTATGCTTCAGGATCTGGGTATCAAGGCAGATATTGTAAGCAACGGAAAACAGGCTGTGGAAGCTTTTGCAAAGTCAGAGCCGGATGAATACGACTGCATCCTTATGGACGTGATGATGCCTATCGATGTAGAAAAACTGAAGATCTGCATGGCAAAGCTGATGGAAGAATAATGGTTGTATAGAAATAGCTCCGTAGATGAAAATTTCAAAAATTGTTTCATCTCGGAGCTATTTTAGTCTTCCAAATTTTATTGTTTTGTAATAGAATAGTAATGAAATTGTATTTTCTCATATTTCTATCAAAATTAAATGATACTATAAAAAAGATGATTTGCGCTCATGAAAAGAATAAGTGAACGCATATTAAGAGAGGACTGAATCGTGAAAAAATTAGAAATTCTTGTTGTGGAGGATGAACCGAAATTAGCACAGACAATTTCTGACTTTCTAAGGATTCAAAATTACGAAGTAGAAACAAAACTGAACGGAAATGATGCTCTGGAGTATTTTCGCCAGAACAAGCAGAAGGTTGATCTGATACTGCTGGATCTTATGCTGCCGGATATTTCTGGATATACCGTACTAAAAGAAATACGAAAGATATCGGAAGTTCCGGTTATTATTTTGTCCGCAAGATCAGCGGTGGCAGATCAGATGAGCGGATTTGAAAAGGGCGCGGACGATTATATTACAAAGCCTTTTTCCCTGGCTCTGGTGAAGATGCACATTGAAGCAGTGCTGAAGCGGGCAGGAAAGCTCCGGACTATGGTGGAGTATAGGGACCTGCAGGCGGATGTGAATGCACAGCTTCTATATTATAAGGAGCAGCATATTCCAACTACCAGAAAAGAATTTGACCTGATGGTTTACTTTATGGAACATCCAGGAATTGTACTTCCAAGGGATACCATACTAAATGCGGTGTGGGAATATGATTACGTGGGTGATGTGCGGACCATTGACACGTTGGTAAAGCAGCTGCGGAAAAAGCTGGGCGTGGAGTGCAATTATATACGTACTGTGTATGGGGTGGGCTATATCTTCGGGGAGGAAGACCATGACGAAAAGCTCTGAAAAAAGGAAGCAGATATGGAATCCCCAAAACAGGGGCTGTTTCCTGATCTTTGTGTTTCTGCTGGCTCTTTGCATTTATGCAGTTGGCTGTTATCCCGCTTATGCGGCGCTAAAGACCAGAACCATATACCAGCTTTATCACGAATTAGAGAATATGAAATTATCTGATCTGGACGATGATGATATTGATACCTTAAATGAATTTCAGAAAGAGAAATTCGAGGTAATGGTGACTGATGAGGATTTTCAGAAGATTTATATCTCCAGAAACGCGGTTTCCCGTGATTACATAGACCGGTTTATAAAAAACAGACAGGAAGAATATACAGAAAATGCGAAGGTAATGCAGAGAAATCTGGAATTACGGCATGTGCTGATCCTGAAGGGAAAGATCATAGACGGAGGACATACCTTTTACGTCTATATTAAAAAGGATGTACAGTCAGGCATTGACATTATAAAAGGAACCACCATATATTTCCTGTTGATTGTAATGTTGGACATATTTCTATATTATGTGCTTTCACAAAAAGGAAAATGGGAAACGGAAAAACAGTCTAAGCAGTCGGATTATCAGCTTCTGGAAAGCCAGCGGGAATTTGTAGCGAACATTTCACACGAATTGAAAACGCCTTTGGCGGTAGTATCCAGTCAGGTGGAGATGCTGGAAATTGCAGGAGATAAGATCGACCGGACTTATTACTATTCTTCTATTCATGAGGAATTGGACAAGATGTCTAAGATGATTGGAGAGCTGCTGGATTTTTCCATGCTGGATAACCAGATGAGTGCTATGGAAATGAGCCGGGTAAATGTATCAGAAATGGTAGAATATCTGCTTCTCCGCTACGATGCCATGTTCCGTAAAAATGAAATTAAAATTGAGCAGAATGTGGAAAAGAAGTGCTTTGTATATGGAAACCGTATGTACCTGGAACGTGCTGCCAACAATTACCTGATGAACGCTTTTCAGCACACAAAACAGGGAAAGTGCATCCGTGTTACCTTGAAAAAGGTGAAAAAGCAGATCCGGCTGGAGGTTTACAATGATGGTGAGCTGATCAAAGAAGATCAGATCGAACGTATTTGGGACAGTTTTTACACCACTTCCCAGAAAAAGACACCAGTTACCTCAGAGAACAATGTGAGAAATGCTGGACTTGGATTGTTTGTTGTCCGTAAGATCGTGACCAAGCATAAGGGAACCTGCGGAGTCAGCAATCAGGAAAATGGAGTTCTGTTCTGGATCCAGATTCCGGAACTGACAGAATAAATATGAGGAAAATGAAAGAGTAAGGGGAGAAACTTGAGACTATGAAAAATTGGAAAAAGAGAACAAAAATAACATTGTTGCTGGTATTTTTAATTTTTCTGGCATTATTTGCTGCACTGTGCTGGAAAAAGCGCAGAGGAATCTACAACACGTACATGAAGCTGACCAATCAGGAGATTCCTTATTCCGTAAAGGAGAAAAGGAAAAAGATGTACGGTGATTACGAGCAGAAGCTGAAGGTTTCCATGGATATGGACAACACGGTTTCCATCGGCGAAAATGATGAAAGTGCTGCGGAAATAGAGACGGAAATTCCTACAGAAGAGACAAGGGTTGCGGCTTCTTATGATATTGACCAGCAGATTCAGGCAGAACAGGATAACGGATATACCTGGGAGGAACCTATGGTGATCCAGAATCCATATCAGATCGCTCCTTTGACAGCGGTAGTGATCTTCGATACACCAGAAGAATGTGGCGTACGCTTTACCGTAAAGGGAAAAACAGAGGCGACGGATATCAGTGGTGAGGTAGAGCCGGCAGTTTCCCACAGAGTACCGATCATTGGTCTTTATCCAAATGAAGAGAACACTGTGGTTCTGGAGCTTCTGGATGAGAATGGAAAGACCACAGATACCCAGGAAGTTAAGATTACAACAGATTCACTTCCAGAGACTCTGGATGATGTGATCCAGCCGGTGAAGACCAGCGGAGAGTCCGCTTATGAATTGACGATGGTATATGGACAGAGCACCACTTTCCCATTTGCCTATGACTGTATGGGAGACATCCGGTGGTACCTGAACACAAAGGTAAAGGCTTCTGGAATTTTTATGCTGGCCAACGACAGAATGATCATACAGGATACATCAGCGCAGGTTCCTTCCGCAGATAAGCCTCAGACTACTAATTTTTATGAAACAGATTATCTGGGAAGAACTCATACCATGTACTATGTGGCAGGTGGAATTCACCATGAAGTGATCGAGAAGGAACCGGGCGGAAATCTGCTTGTTCTTTCCAGTTCACTGGAAGGCCATATTGAAGATAAGATCCAGGAACTGGACAGACAGACTGGTGAAGTGGTAAATGAGCTGGTTATGGGAGATCTTATAAAGAGCAAGTATGAGGACCGAGTTGACTGGACCCATTTGAATACGGTTTCTTATCAGCCGGAAACAGATACCATCATTATCAGTCCCCGAAATCTGGAATCCGTGATCAAGCTGAACTGGACAACAAAGGAGATTCAGTGGATCCTCTGTGATCCAAGATTCTGGGAAGGCACAGAATACGAGAAATATGTGCTTCAGCCAGAGGGGGATTTCAATTATCATTTCCAGCAGCATACAGCCTATCAGGTTTCCGCTGATTTAGATGGAAATCCGGATACTGTAGAGATCAGCTTGTTTGATAATCATTCTGTAAAGGTCAGAAGAGCCGATATACCGTATTATGATAAAACCAAAGAGTCTTATCTTGTAGTTTATTCTGTGAATGAAAAGGAAGGAACGGTACAGCAGATTAAGAAAATTCCAACTGTATGGTCTACCATCACTTCCTCTACCATTTATGATGAGGATTCCAATCACATTTTCGGCATGTGCGGCCATGTGAAAGGAAGCGAAGATAAACGAAAAGGTATGACTTACGAATTTGATTACGATACGGAGGAAGTGATCAATCAGTTTAGCATTAAGACAACTTTTTATCGTGCATCTGAGATGAAAATCGATTATAATGATCTTGCAGCGCCTATGGAGGTTGCAGATAATTATATCAGAGGCGAATTGTTACAGCCAACGAAGACCTGGAAGTGGCTTTGGACAAAGAAACCGGAACAGACACTGAATGATGAGGATGTTACATTCCATCTGACTGGACAGGTTCTTTATGTGGGAACTTACGATCATCGTATTTCACAGATCATCTTCCATGGCAAAAAGAATACATATGTATATGATACTACCAATATGAGACTTCACAAAAAAGGCTATCTGCAGTTCTATGAGCACATTCCAGTACCGCTGCAGGGGCTGGATGCAGATGAATACGAAATTTATGTTATGTATCAGAATGAGTTTTATGATACGGCACAGACGGTTGCGATAAAGTAATAAAAATCAGAAAAGGAGTTCTAGTACTATGAAGAAAAAAGTTTTATTACCGTTAATGGGAGCGGTTCTGGCTGCGGGTCTGATGACTGGCTGCGGCGGCTCAAATGACACAAAGGAAGAGAGCACAAAGACAGAAAGTGCAGCAGAAGCGGACAGCGAAGACGAGGCAGACGCTGCTGACACAGACGAGGCCGATGACGAAGAAGACGCAGGCGGCGATAAGGCACATGTGGCAAGAACCAACAGCAACTACGGCGATGTGGTTTCTGCAGCCGGCTGGAATATTACTGTGGAAGATGTGGAGATCAATGCTTCTCTTGAAAATGTAAGTGTGGATCTTGGATACACAGGTGTGGAAACCAGCGATTACAAGAAAGAAGCAGACGCAGGCAAAACCTTCTGTCTGATCAAATTAAAGATTGAAAAGGATGGCAGCAAGGAAAGCCTGGATTGGGCGAACCTGAAACTGACAGATAGCGAAGGAAATGAATACACCAGAACAGATGATGAATTTATCACAGAGCTGGGAATGATACGTATGGCTGGAACCACATTGAACTTTGGCTCTAACGAGGGCTGGATCGCATTTGAGATCAATGAGAATGCAGAAGGACTGGAACTGAGCTATCCATTTGAGGCAGAGGCATACAATTACGCATTATAATCATAAGAGAACGAGGTCAACACGCTCTATAAAAACAAAATCGTACAGGAGGCTGGCATGAAGAATAAGAGATATCGGGAACTGGCTGCAATACTTGTAATGATGACAATGGCAGCAGGTTCCGTTACAACCGTAACAGCACAGGAGAACACAGAGACTGCAACAACAGAAGAAGGAGAAACAGATGCAGCTGTGGAAGCAGCAGACGCATCCGATACAAAGTCCCAAGCTACAGCCCTGGAGGTTACTGACAGATTTGCACAGCAGACCGCAATTGACGAGGCTCTTCTGCAGGAAGCCCAGAACGGCTATTCCCTGGAAGAAGCATTGATCGTAGTGAATCCATATGGTACTTCCCCGTTGAGTGCAGTGGCTGTTTTTGCCACAGAAGAAGCCTGCGGCGGAACCGTCACTGTGAAGGGAAAATCAGCAGAAAATGATGTGACAGGTACCTTTGAAGCGGAGAAAGATCATATTGTTCCCATTTACGGCCTTTATAACAACGATACCACAGAAGTTGTGATCACACTGGATGATGGCACTTCTGCGACTTTTGAAGTAACCACTGAGGATATCAACGTAGACTATGGCACCATAACCGCAGAAATGAAAAGCGAAGCCAGCTACGATTATACCAATCTGACTTTCGTGTGCTCCACTATGGGCTCCCTGTATGCAGTAGATGCAGCTGGAGATATCCGCTTCTATACCAATGTAGGAGGCTCCCTTGGTGTTCACCAGCTGGAAAACGGACACATTCTTATGCCGGCTTCCTATGTATTAAAGCCAAGCTATTATAAAGAAGGCATGATCGAAATTGACCTGATGGGAAAAATCTATGGTGAGTATATGATCCCTGGCGGTCAGCATCACGATTTTGTGGAAATGCCAAACGGCAATTTCCTGGTAGCATCTGACAGCCCGGATCTTAGTTCTGTGGAAGACTATGTAGTAGAAATCGACCGCCAGACCGGCGATGTGGTCTGGGAACTGGATATGAAAGATCTGATGGGAACCGAAGACGGACAGTCTGCTTCCATGGATACAGATGGAAGCGAGGAATCTGACTGGTTCCATAATAATGGTCTTGCTTATGATGCCGACAATGATCTGCTTCTTCTTTCTGCAAGACATAAAGATGCTATTGTTGCAGTAAATATGGAAGACAAATCCCTGGCATGGATCCTGGGAGATCCTACTGGATGGGGAGAGGATTACCAGTCCTATTTCTTTAATCCGGAAGGGGAGGATTTTGAATGGTTCTACGCGCAGCACAATGTTTCCATTCTTGACAATGGTGATATCGCCCTTTTTGACAACGGCACAGCCAAGGTAAAACGTGTGGATGCGGATAACCGGGTAAGTGGTGATGACGTCTATTCCAGAGCAGTTGTTTATCATATTGATACAGAGAATATGACCGTTTCCCAGGTAACCGAATATGGAAAAGAGCGTGGGGCAGACTGGTATGCAGACTGGATCTCCGGTGTAGTTTCCCTGGATGGAACCCAGGATCACCTGTGGATCACAGCTGGTTCCCATCTGCACAGTGATGAGGAAAACAGAAGCGACTATTATCCAAAGGATATGTTTGTGCAGGGACTTACCAAGACTACCCATATTGATCAGGTGGATAATGGAGAGTTAAGCTTCGAGCTTACCATTTCCGGTGACACTTATAATGCACTGACATTCCGTTCCTTCCGCATGCCTCTTTATACAGAAGGCAAATATGATGTGGCTGCAGTTCCGGAAGTGTATGGTTCTCTTGGTGAGACCAGCTATGAGGAAAGTGATGCGGATGTAAGCAGCGCAGAGGCTTTACCGGATGGATGGAATTTTGTTCTGGATGGAAGCAAGATCAGCTTAACTGGAAGCTACCAGACAGAGGCAGCAGCGGATGAACTGACACCTGGGAAACTGATCCTGGTAAGCGGCGATTCCAAGCGTGCATATAATCTGACCCAGTCAGCGGCAGCAGGTGACAATGGAACAAATGTTACAGTAAAAGGCTGGACTTCTGTAGATGGTCTGGAAGGTCAGGACTGGGATATTTATCTGGAAGTGGATGGCACTTTGTACAATAGTGGGTATAAATACAGCCAGTCATGAAAGAGCACAGACCATAAAATAATTTAGCTAAATTTCCATGAATTGATAAAAACACCCTCAGAAAGCGGCGGCGGATCCTGCAAAAAGGCGGAATCTGCACGCCGCTTTTTTCGAAGAGTAAAAGAAATGCTGCAAAATCATTTTGTGTAGTGATTTTGCAGCATCTTTTATGCTTGTGAGAAGCTTTTCCGGTATGCCGCCGGGCTGTAGCTTAAGGTTTTTTTGAAAACAGAACAGAAATAATTGCTGGAAGAAAAGCCAAGCTGGTAAGCGATGTCCGTGATGGAGGCGTCGGTGGTCTTCAGGAGCATCTGGGCCCGGTCCATTTTCTGGAGGGTAATGTATTCGGCTGGTGTAATTCCCAGTTCTTCCTTAAATTTTGTTTTAAAACGGGAAAGGGAATAGTTGGAAACCTCTGCCAGCTCCTGGAGTGTGATGGGGTTTTCAATATTCTGCTCAATGTATTTCAGCGCCTGGCCAATGTCGTTATTCAGCTGCTCGTTGCTCTGCTCCTGTTCCGGGACGGCAGTGAGGTAATTCAGACTGGCAAGTACGCAGGTCAGATACTGGACGCCTGCAATGGAGTCCTCTGAGGTTCCGTAGGAGATCAGGTTAAAAGCAGTCCGCAGCATGGAAATCTGGGAACTGCCAACGTGATACAGATGCTTATCCATATTCAGAAGGCGGTGGCAGAGAATGTTGCTGTAATGCTGGTTCAGCCCAAGGAAGTTATCGTGCTCTTTCTGATCCAGCTGCATGGCAAAAAATTCGCAGCGGTTCTGGGCGATAGGGCCTGTGGTATGAAGTTCGTAAGGCCGGGTAATGAAAAGGTTGTTTCCTGTGGCGCAGTAACAGGTGCGGACACCACCCTTCATAATGTAAGTCTTACGCTGGCCCTTTACCATGAAATGAAGCTCGATGATATCGGAGTGATAATGCAGTGGGACGGGAACGCCGGGAGCCATTGGGGTAAAGTGGGAAAGATTCTTCAGTCCTGGGATTTTATGCTTGTCTGCGGTCAGTATTTTCTTGTGTTCATTCCATATATAATCGTCAAATATTTCCTGTTCCATTCAAGTTGCCTCTTCTTATGTCATGTAGCTAAAAGACTGGTATGTCGCGGGTTTATAGTTGCGGGGATAGTTGTTACGGTTCACTCCGTGACCAGTAACGGATAGTCCATAATGCTGTGATATTTTGTACTTGTTTTCGTACAAAGTTATAAAATAGTACTAAATATTTTGCTGAAAGCAATTTTAAATTATTTATATTATACTATAGTTACAGTTGAAAAGCAATTGCATGGTTGCTATGCTGTGGATAACACCGGGCATAGCGGCAGGTTTTCGGTCACCGCGGGACTGGGAACGTGCAGCAGTTCACTCTGCAAGGAGTGACAGTAATAAGTAACGACATCGAAGAGGGAGAAGAGCATGAAAAAAACAATTGCAGGCGGCGTATGGCCGGTTATGATCACACCTTTTACAGAGGACAACAAGATCGACTATGATGCAGTCCTTCGAATCATTGAGTGGTATGACAAGAACGGTGTTGACGGAATCTTCGCAGTATGCCAGTCCAGTGAAATGTTTGAACTGAGCCCACAGGAGAGAGTGGAGCTTGCAAAATTTATTATCAACAATACACCAAAGCATATGGGAGTAATCGCTTCCGGACATTGCGCAGAGAAAGCAGAGGATCAGATCCGTGAGGCGCAGACTGTGATTGATGCTGGTGTAGATGCATATGTTTTCATTTCCAACCAGTTTGCAAAAGAGGACGAGAGCGAAGATGTAGCGAAGAAAAACATTGAGTATCTTCTGGATCACATTGATGGAGATATGTTCGGTGTTTATGAGTGCCCGGCACCATACAAGAGACTTCTTTCACCAGAGCTTCTGAAATGGTGTGCAGAGACTGAGAAATTTGCATTCCTGAAGGATACCTGCTGTGACCTGGATCAGCTGGAAGCAAAATGCAAGGCTGTTGAGGGTACTGGATTAAAGATCTTTAATGCAAATGCAGCAACACTTCTGAGAAGTATGGAAATGGGCTGTGCAGGATATTCAGGAGTTATGGCAAACTTCCATCCGGATCTTTATGTATGGCTTTGCAAAAACTACAAAGAGCAGCCGGAGAAAGCACAGGAGCTTATGAACTTCCTTGGAGCAGCCTCCATGGTTGAGTGCCAGGTATATCCGGTAAACAGCAAATACCATATGAACCTGGTTGGCGTGCCGATGACACTTCAATCAAGAAGACAGGATTATAAGCTTCTTACAGGAAGCAAGAAATTGGAGATCGAAGAGTTCTGTGCGATCACAGAGACCTTCCGTAAAAGCTTTTTTGGAAAGTAATCAGAGATAATTGCCGGAACGGTGGGGACCGTGAGGCATATGCGAAAGGTATTTCTTAAGATTTGTAATTGGGGTTACAAATATACGTGAAAAAAAGGGAAACAAAAACACATAGTGTGTAAAAACCAGGAGGATGAGAGAATGAAAAAAAGATTAATGGCAGCAGTATTATCAACAGCTATGGCAGCAACAATGCTGTTAACAGGAAGCATCAGTGTACAGGCAGCAGATGCTGCTGCAGCAAATGACCCGGCAGTAGAGCTGATCTTTACATCAGTATCTGTAAGCGGTGACTCCCATACAGAGGCTATGTATGAGTTTGCAGATAAAGTAGAGGAATTATCCGGTGGTTCCGTAACATGTAAATGCTACGACAACGGTTCTCTGTTCTCTTCCGAGAACGAGTTTGATGCTCTTCTTAACGGAGATGCAGATCTGGCATATATTTCCTTCCCGACAATTGCAACACAGATTCCATCCTACAGCATGTTTGCTTCCGGATATCTGTTCAGCTCCTATGAGCATATGACAAGCGTTCTCAACGGTGACATCGGACTTAACAAGATCCGTCCACAGATTGAAGAGACACTGAACATCAAACCTCTTTCCAGCTTCTATCTTGGAAGCCGTGTAATCAACACAAGAGAGAAAGAAATCAACAGCTACGATGACATGAACGGATTACTTCTCCGTATGCCGAACTCCGAAGCATGGCTGTTCCTTGGTGAGGCACTTGGTGCAAACCCGACACCACTTTCCTTCAGTGAGCTGTATACTGCACTTCAGACTGGCGCTGTAGACGCACAGGATAACCCGCTTCCAAGTATCGAGAGTGCAAAATTCTATGAAGTAACAAAATACATCGCAATCACAAACCACGTTGTTGACTCCATTATGCCATGTATCAACGGTGACACATGGAACAGCATGACAGAGGCTCAGCAGGAAGCTGTTACTGAGGCTATGGAATATGCAAGAGACATAAACGATACAGCAAGACTTGACAGAGAAGCTGAACTGATCAAATTCTTTGAGGAGAAGGGACTTACTGTTACATATCCTGACATCAACGAGTTTAAAGAAAAAGTTCAGGCTAAGTACATGGAAAACGAAGATATGATCAAAGACTGGGATATGGATCTTTACAATGAAATCCAGGCTATGGCTGACACAACAACCGCAGAAGAGTAAACTGAATTGTCGTGACAACAGGCAGGACATAGTGATTCGCTATGGCTGACAGCAAAATTTGAGACATCTGTCTGACTTATAACAAAGAAAAGTCCCAGGCTGTGTGTACGGCCTGGGCTTTTTAACAAAAAACAGATTTTTTGGTTGTCTGCACAGTTGATACATTTTGCAGTAGTGGCTGCAAATGGGAACAAACCGATGGCAGAAAAGTAAATCTGAGAGGAGAGGAAACTGTGGATAATTTCAAAAAGATCGGGAAAAAAATCGTCGATTTCCTTGGCGTTTTTATTCCAAACATTACGTTTTTGGTAATTTTCCTTACCTTTATGGTAACGATCGTATCCAGATATTTTTTCAAAACCCCTGTAACATGGAGTTATGAGGTATCTGTTCTGGGTTACATGTGGACCATGTTCTTCGGCGTTGGTAAGGCAATGGAGGCTGATGAACACGTAGTATTTGGTCTGGTTTACGATGCTGTAAAACCTCGTACCCAGTTTATTTTTAAAGTAGTTTACAATACATTTCTTTTAATCCTGCTGGTAATCTGTTTTGTACCGTGTTTCCAGTCCATGGTTGGAAAGAAAATGGTGACAGGAGTTCTGAAGCTTCCATATACAGTTGTTTTTGCACCATTTATGTATATGCTGGCTGAGATCATTGTCAGAACCTGTATCAATATCAGAAATGCATTTAAAGAATACAAGGAAGGAGGAAAAGAATCATGAGTATGCCGATTATTATGTTGTTTGTGGTTATGGCTATCTGCTTCATAATCCGTATGCCTGTTTCTTTCTCCATGCTTGCAGCTTCTATTACATATTTTCTGCTTGCAGCTCCGGACAAACTGGGCCAGGTATTTACCGTTATCACTGGTAACATGTTTGCAAACTATACCATGCTTGCAGCGCCGCTGTTTATTTTCATGGCAAACGTGCTGAATGAAGGTGAGGTAACAGACAAGCTGTTCTCCTTCTGTAATGGTCTTCTTGGAAGATTAAAAGGTGGTACAGCACAGGTTAACGTATTTATTTCCCTTATTTTCTCCGGTATGACTGGTTCTGCTATCGCAGATGCTTCCGGTATTGGTCTGATGGAGATCGACCAGATGAAAAAAGAGGGCTACGACGCAGAGTTCAGCTGTGCCATCACAGCCGCTTCTGCAACAGTAGGACCGGTTTTCCCACCAAGTATTCCGATGGTTATTTACGCCATGTTATCTGGCGCTTCCATTGGTAAGCTGTTCATGGGCGGTATGGTTCCTGGCGTTTTACTTGCCATTCTTCTTATGGTCTATGTTGCGTTTATTTCTCATAAGAGAAATTATCCGGCAGGTGTGGTCATGAGCAAGAGAGAGTTCCTGAAGGCTACATTGCAGGCTCTTCCGGCACTGTTTACAGTTGTTATTCTTCTTGGTGGAATTTATTCCGGTATCTGTACTCCTACAGAGGCTGGTGCTGTTGCTTCTGCATATGCACTGATCATCTCTGCACTGGTTTACAAAACACTGGGATGGAAAAAGCTTTGGGGTATCATCAAGAAATCCGCTGCTAACACAGCTACACTGGCTCTGCTTTGCGGAACTTCCATGCTGTTCTCTTACATCATCTCTCTGGAGCAGGTTCCGAGAGTTGTTGCAAGCCTGGTTATGGGAATCACAGATAACAAGTACATTTTCCTGTTTATCGTAAACATCGTATTCCTGCTTCTTGGCTGCGTACTTGACGTAAGTACGATCCAGCTGGTTTTTGTACCGATGGTTCTTCCGCTGGTACAGGCTATGGGTATTGACCTTGTTCATTTCGGCGTTGTAATCTGCCTGAACATGATGATCGGTCTTTCCACTCCGCCATTTGGTATGCTGTTGTTTATTGTTTCGGGACTTGGAAAAACGAAGATCAAGGGTGTCATACGGGAGATTTTGCCGATGGTACTTATCATGATCGGTCTGTTGTTCCTTGTAACTTATGTACCGGATATTATTATGTTTATACCTAACAACTTCATGTAAAATATGAACTTGGGTAGTAGAAAAGGGACTGTTTTGCAGTCCCTTTTCGTGTGTTTTGGAGAGCTGCGAAAGCGGTTGGGACTGTGTGTTGGACGATAAGAGGAGGACATGAAGATGGGCACATTAGATGAGGTAAAGGGATTGATCGGGAATCCACCGAAGGAGTATCGGAGTGCTCCGTTCTGGGGATGGAATGATAAGCTGCAGAAGGAGAATCTGGGAGAGCAGATCAAGGGATTTAAAAAGGCTGGAATGGGTGGATTTTTTATTCATTCCCGTGAGGGGCTGGAGACGGAGTATCTTTCCACAGAGTGGATGGAGGATGTGAAGTTTTGTGTGGATAAAGCCCGGGAAAACGATCTGGAGCTGTGGATATATGATGAGGATAAGTGGCCATCGGGGGCTGCGGGAGGTATGGTTAGCAGGGAAAATCCACAGGAGTTTACGGCAAGGGCGCTGACGATGGAGTGTGGGAAGGCTGGGGAACTGGCAGTTGAACAAAATATGGAGACGGAATTTCTGCAGGGCGTTTATGTGATCCGGACCGAGGTGGATGACAGATTTATTAAAAGGATGAAAGAATATCCTACCTATGAAGAGGCTGTCGGGGCTTGTGGCGAGGATGAGGAGATTCTGATCCTGCGACAGGAGATTTCCGGGAAGAGTGAGTGGTATAACGGGTTAATGCCGCCGGATAATCTGAATCCGGAGAGTGTAAAGACATTTTTGAAATTGACACATGAGCATTATGAAGAGGTCTTTGGCGGTTCTTTTCCAAAAGAGGTGAAGGGCTTTTTCACAGATGAGCCTAACTGCTGTGACTTCTTCAGCGTGTTCCATGAGGGCAGACCCTGGATTCCGTGGAGCATTGGATTTACAGAGTATTTCATTGGGAAAAGGGGATACGATCCGCAGGAGAAGCTGCCGTATTTGTTTTTCGATGGAGAAGGGGCTGAGAAGATCCGTCACGATTATTGGAAGACAGTGGCACAGCGCTTTGAAGAGAGCTATATGAAGCAGGTTTATGAATGGTGTGATGAAAGAGGACTTCGTACCACAGGACATATTTTGTATGAGAACGACCTGGGCTATCAAACCCGTGTGTGCGGCGCTGCCATGCCTCAGCTTCGTTATCTGCACAATCCTGGGATTGACCTTCTTGGCGCACAGACGGATGAGTATCTGACGGTGAAGCAGTGCGCCAGTGTGGCACATCAGTATGACCGTTCCATGACCATCAGTGAGGCCTACGGCTGCACTGGCTGGGAGCTGGACTTTTCCATTCAAAAGTGGCTGGGGGACTGGCAGTTCGCATTAGGAATTACGAGACGGTGTCAGCATCTTGCTTTGTATTCTATTACTGGCTGCCGAAAGAGAGATTATCCGCCAGTTTTCAACTATCAGAATACCTGGTGGGAAGATAATGATAAGATGGAGAATTATTTTGGCCGTCTGGCTCTGTGTCTTTCCCAGGGGGAGCCAGTGCGGAAGGTATTGATGATCCATCCGATCTCCAGCATCTGGACCGAGTGCCGCAGTGACCGGGCAGAGGACTTCAATCATCTGGAAATGAACATGGGCTGGCTGGATGAGCATATTACGTCTTTGAACCGAAAGGGTGAGTATTATAACCGGATCGCAAAAGCGCTGACGGCCGGGCATGTGGATTTTGACTTTGGCGACGAGATTCTGCTGGAGCAGGATGGAAAAGTTGAGGATGGAAAGTTCGTGGCTGGAAAGTGCAGCTATCAGGTAGTCGTGGTTCCGGGAGTGAAGAATCTGTTTGCAAATACAGTGAAGCTGCTGAAGGAGTTTCTTGCAGCTGGCGGAACGGTGATCTGGCTGAAGCCTTATCCAGTGATGGTTGAGGGGGAGAAGATCGGTAGAAAAAATTGCCTGGATGAGAGTGCTGACTGCGCAAGTGTAAATGGAGATGCTAATGGCTGCAAAAATGACAGTGAGGAATATGGTGATATTCGTGATCTGCTGGGAGCGGAAGCGTTTGTTCATACAGTTGAGCATGAATGGGAGCTGACCGAAGCTGTGGTGAAATGCACCGGAAAAGACTTCACTGTGCGAAACGCCAGCGGAGCAGAAGATGGTGAGATTCTTTCCATGCTGAGGAAGACTGAGGACGGTCACATTCTTTTCCTGACAAACCATGATAGAAACAACGAACATCAAGTTTACATAAAACTGAACTGCGGGAATATTGTGGAAGAGCTTAATCCGCTGACTGGGGAAGTATTTGAGGTGGAGACGGTTGCTGATGGAGATGGCGTTTGTTTCACCAGGACATTTGCGACGGGGATGAGCAGGATTTATTTTGTGAAGAAAGGGGCTTCTGGGGAAAATGTAAGTGGATGTGGAGCTTCCTTCCCATACCGCCATCCGCATTACACAGACCCGGTGCTGGCAACTTTCGGCCCGGATGCAAAGTTCAGAAGAACGATGGAGAATGTGCTGACGATAGACAGATGTACTTATGAGCTGGGAGAGAAAACTGGAAGTGTGGAGATATTGGCTGGTGCAGGAGAGAATATGATAAGTGCACAGGATATTGACGCAATTGTAGAGCTGGTATCAGAATCCAGACATGGCGGTGTACTGTCGGGAACCGGTGTTGGCGAGTCCGCAGAAATGGAAATCTGGCAGGCGCAGCGGGAAATCCGTGAAAAGCTTTCTATGCAGCAGGTTTATTACAACGGCGCGCCGCAGCGCTATACCTGGGTAGACCAGCCGCACCCGGCAGATGGAACACCTTTTGCTATGCATTTTAGATTTAACGTATTGGAGGAGATTTCGGGCGAGTGCAGCTTTGTTATTGAGAAACCTTATGGTCTGGAAGTTTACTTTGATGGTGAGAAGTGTGAGGAAACCGGTGAATGGTTTATTGATAAAGATATGCGCTGCTTCGGGCTTCCAGCTTTAAGTAAGGGTGAGCACCAGATTACAATAAAAGGCAGCTACGACCAGAAGCGGGAGCTGGAAGATGTATTTGTAATTGGAAATTTTGCTGTGGACATGGACGGTAACATTTCCCTGGAAAAAGAAATCCTACATACGGGTGACTGGAGCATGCAGGGTTATGTAAACTACCCTGGCGGCATGATCTACCAGTATAAGGTGCCGCAGTTAATTTCTGATAAGCAGGTTCTTCTTCACCTTGGTGAATGGAGTGGTACACTTCTGAAAGTGCGAGTAAACGGCAAAGAAGCAGGTTTCCATTTCGAGAAGAAGCACTGCATCACCGATGTAACCGGTCTCTTCGAAAGCGAGGAAAACACCCTGGAAATCGAAATCTCCGGCAGTCCCCGTAATATGTTCGGTCCTTTCCACCAGTCCTACACAGGCTGCAGCCGAATCAGCTGGGCTGACTTCCGCACCGAGGGAATGTTCCACACTGACGGAAAAGTGTTGAAGCCTTATGGAATGATGGGGCAGAGTTATATTTGTGAATATGAAGAGCAGTAAGAGAGAGAAATGATTTAATAGCAAACTATAAAATTATCAGGAGGATTTGATTTACCATGATAGCAGATTACGCAGACAAACTGAATACATACGAGGAATTCAAAGACTACGCTGACATGGTTCAGCAGTTCATCAAAAGACAGAAAGAAGAGAACCTTCCAGAAGGCAGATACGACCTGGAAAACGGCATTTTTGCGTTGGTGCAGAAATATAACACCAAGCCCCTGGAAGGTGCTCAGATGGAATCCCATAAGAAATATTGCGATCTTCAGTATATCGTAGAAGGCACTGAAAAAATCTACTGGGCTTCTCTTCGCAAGCTTACGGTAGAAGACGACCGCACCCCGGAAGCTGACATCATTTTCTACAAAAGCGGTCCAGAGCAGGGCTACACTCTCCTGGAGTCCGGCATGTTCGGCTTCTACGCCCCCGAAGACGGCCACATGCCCTGCATCGCCGTAACCGATTGCCAGCCAGCGGCAAAAATCGTATTTAAGATCCCGGTAAAAGGCTGAAAATCTGGGTATAATATATGAAAATTGAAATATGATGAGAATCCCCTTGGATAGATAAAAAGAAAATTTTTAAAATCTATTTAAGGGGATTTTATTATATATAAATTCAAAAGCGAATTTGAAAATAAGAACAAAAAGTGAATAATATGTAATCGTGGAAGGTCCGTCTGATGATGAGGCACTGGGAGTTATTTTGAATCGGTTGTATGATAAGAATGCTGTATATGTGGAAATTACCCATGGAGATATTACTTCAAGAAATGGCGTTACCGTGGGAAATATTGCATCAAAAATTGGAGATATGATACGCGGATACGCAAATGCAAACCATTATAAAGTTGGTGATTTTCAAGAAGTAATACATCTTATTGACATGGATGGGGCATTTATTCCTAGTTCGCTGATTGTGCAGGATGAAAATGCTATAAAACCTTTTTATACAGAAAATGAAATTAAATCAGCACAGCCAGATCAGATCCTTTTGCGAAATGCAAGAAAAAGTGAAAATATAAATCGCATTTGCCTGATGGGAAAAGTATGGGGATCAGTTCCATATCGAGCTTATTATATGTCTGCAAATCTGGACCATGTACTGTATAATAAGCTAAACAGTTCTGATAAGGATAAAGAAAATGATGCATTTTTATTTGCCAAAAGATATAAAGACCATTTGGACGAATTTCTTCAGTTTATAGCAGATTCCGATTTTTCTGTAGTTGGGGATTTCAAGGAATCCTGGGAGTTTATAAAAGAGGGAAAGCATTCTCTGGAAAGGCATACGAATCTGAGAATTTGTTTTAAGAAAATAAGAGAAGAGAGAACAGTCAATCCTTGTGTTATAGATTGACAAGCTCTTTTCTGAAAGCGTATACTATAGCATGTTAAAAGCTTTCAAACACATAGGAGGAAAGAGTTATGAAAAACAACAACAGTATCAAAACCGTAGTTGCCATCGGTATCGGTGCGGCACTGTTCTTTGTGCTGGGACGTTTTGTGGCAATCCCGAGTCCGGTTCCGAACACAAACATCAGCCTTCAGTATGCTGTGCTGGGACTTCTTGCAGCAATGTACGGTCCGGTTGCAGGCGGACTGATCGGCTTCATCGGACATACCCTGATCGACCTGTCCTGGGGTGGAAGCCCATGGTGGAGCTGGGTTATCACATCTGCATTTGTAGGTGTTGTAGTCGGTCTGTTTGCTAAGAAGCTTCAGGTTCAGGAAGGCGATTTCGGCAAAGGCAAAGTTGCAGTTTTCACAGTTGCAAATGTGATCGCACATGTTGTAGGCTGGGTAGTGGTTGCCCCGGTACTTGACATTGTGATCTACGCTGAGCCGGCAAACAAAGTATTCGCACAGGGTGCATTCGCTGCTGTATCCAACACCATCACAGGTGTGGTAGTCGGCGGACTTCTGATCCTGGCTTATACAAAGACAATTGCAAAGAAAGGTTCTCTGGATCAGGAATAAGCTGGCAGGAGAATTCGTGAAAGATCTTGCTATGGGGAAACTCATGGCAGGGTCTTTTTTTACGTAAAAATAAGATAAACTTTGGTTAGAAATTTTATTGTAGATTTGAAGAAATCGTGTTATCCTTTTGAGATGGTGTAAGATGTATGATACACTGATTCGTAAAGACACAAACAGTTATATTCCGAAATCTGGTGATTGAGATTCGGGATATCTATTTTTTGAGGTACTATATGACAGAGAAAAAATCTCCTCTTATTTCTTTCAAAAACTTTTCTTTCCAGTACCGGGCGCAGAAAAAGCCTACGCTGAAAGAAATCAATCTGGATATTTACTCTGGCGAGCGCGTGCTGATCGCAGGCCCCTCCGGCTGCGGGAAAAGTACTCTGGCAGGCTGTATCAATGGTCTGAATCCTTTTTCCAATCCGGGAGAGTGCAGCGGCCAGCTTCTTGTAGATGGTGTGGATGCTCCGAAGAGCAGTATTTTTCAGCTTTCCGCACATGTGGGAACGGTTCTGCAGGATCCGGATGGCCAGTTTATCGGGCTGACAGTTGGCGAGGATATTGCGTTTGCTTTGGAGAACAGCTGCATGCCCCAGGACGAAATGCATGAGATCACCCGTCACGCGGCAGAGCTGGTTGGCATCCAGGACCATCTGGGCTACGCGCCCCATGAGCTTTCCGGCGGACAGAAGCAGCGTGTCAGTCTGGCGGGGGTAATGGTAGACCAGGTAAAGATCCTGCTTTTTGATGAGCCGCTGGCGAATCTGGATCCGGCCACCGGTAAGCAGACTATTGAGCTGATCGACGAAATTCAGGAAAAAACGGATACCACGGTTGTGATCATTGAGCACCGTCTGGAGGATGTGCTTTGGCGGGATGTGGACCGTATCATCCTTATGGGGGACGGCCGGATCCTGGCGGATCTTCATCCAAATGAGCTGCTTTCTACCAGCCTTCTGGAAGAAAACGGAATCCGCGAACCCCTTTATCTGACAGCCATGCGCTATGCAGGCGTGGAGATCGCTCCTGAGAAAAAGCCTGCCCATGTAGATTCCGTAGTGCTTGACGCAGCGGATCAGCAGAAGGTGGCGGACTGGTTCCAGGCGCGTCCGGCAGCAGAGGCTGTGAATGAGAGTGAGCCGCTGCTTGAGGTGAAAAATCTCAGCTTTGGATATGAGAAAAACCAGCAGACTTTGCGGGATGTGTCCCTCACGATCCGAAAGGGTGAAATGGTCAGCATTGTTGGCAAAAATGGTGCTGGCAAATCTACTTTTTCCAAGCTGGTCTGCGGTTTCGAGACACCAGATTCCGGGGAAATCCTTTTCTGGGGAAAAGATTTATTACAGGAAAATATCCGTCACAGAGCCAAATATATCGGTTATGTTATGCAAAATCCCAACCAGATGATCTCCAAGACCATGATCTTCGACGAGGTTGCACTTAGCCTTCGGAATATGGGAAAAAGCGAGGAAGAGATCCGGGAAAAAGTGGAGGAGACCTTGAAGGTCTGCGGACTTTTCCCATTCCGGAACTGGCCTGTTTCCGCGCTTAGCTTCGGGCAGAAAAAACGTGTGACCATTGCCAGTGTGCTGGTGCAGGATCCGGAGCTGATCATTTTGGACGAGCCGACGGCGGGACAGGATTTTCACCATTATACAGAGATTATGGAGTTCCTTCGCGGGCTGAATGAAAAAGGGGTAACAGTTGTGATGATTACCCATGACATGCATCTGATGCTGGAGTATACGCCGCGGGCGCTGGTTTTTGCAGATGGCAGGCTGATCGCGGACAGAAGTGCGGCAGCAGTGCTGTGCGATCCGGAGCTGATACACCAGGCTGCGTTGAAGGAAACCAGCCTTTTTACCCTGGCGAACCAGCTGGGAATCAGTCCTGCTGAAGAGTTTGTACAGCGTTTCATTGAGGAGGACAGGGAGGTGAGAAGTCATGGCCGCTAAGACGGTATTGAATTATCTGCCAAGGGAAAGTGTGATTCACAAACTGACCGGAACTACCAAGCTGGCCTTTTTCCTGCTTTTTACCTTTGCAAGTATGCTCACTTATAATACCTGGGTGTTGTTAGGGCTGTTTGCAGTGAGTCTGGCAGCATTTAAGCTGAGTAAGATCAAGTTTCGTGAAGTTCGGTTTATGATGATTTTCATGCTGGTATTTCTGCTGCTGAACAATCTGTTTATTTTCCTGTTTGATCCAAATCAGGGAACCACATTGTACGGAACTAGACATGTGCTCTGCCATTTGTTCTGGCGGTATGATCTGACTGCAGAGCAGCTGTTTTATATGCTGAATATTTCTCTGAAATATTTTGTAGCGCTGCCGGTTGCGATTTTATTTATTTCTGCAACGAATCCAAGTGAGTTTGCTGCAAGCCTGAATAGTATTGGAATTTCCTACAAAGTGGGTTATTCTGTGGCGATTGCGCTTCGTTATATTCCTGATATTCAGCGTGACTACCACAGCATCAGCCAGGCTCAGCAGGCAAGGGGCGTAGAGCTTGGAAAAAACGAGCACTTTTTTGCCCGGTTGAAGAATTCGGTGAATATTCTTCTGCCGCTGATCCTCACCAGCCTGAACCGGATTGACACTATTTCCAATGCCATGGAACTGCGTGGGTTCGGAAAGGATAAGAAGAGAACGTGGTATATGAAGAGACCTTTTGAGAAAAGGGACTTCGTGGCAATTGGAGTTGGGGTGGTACTGCTGGTAGTCAGCCTGACGGTGACTATACGGTGGGGGAGATTTTATAATCCGTTTGTGTGAGAATAGGGAATATGATAAGAGAGATAGATGGCTGTGCGAGGGGCCCGCATGGCCATTTTTTATGGCAAAATATGGGGCTTGTGTGTCGTAAAATGTCGAACGATTTTTGTTGAAAAGGTGCATATTTTATCTAATAATAATATAGAAACTTATCACCGTAGAAGGCACATTATAGTGTGTTGACTTGTTACTGTTTACAAATCATATTTCGGAGAATAGATTGAACCTGTAAAAAATTTATACAGGGAATAAATTGACAACTCTGGAATATAATGATACAGTTATATTAACCAAATGGTTAACTTGAAGAGGTACTATATTATTGAAAATAACATATGCTAATAGTAAAGTAGAGAAATATTTTACCGATTATAGAAAATTGCAAAAGAAGCTGCCTACTGAGTGGGTTAGAACCATAAAGAAACATATGGACAGACTTGAAGCTGCAGAACATTTTGGAGATTTTTTAGCGTTAGGGCTGGGGAAACCGGAACCTTTAACTGGTTATCCCAACATAAGGTATTCGCTACATGTGGCAGCAAATGTCCGGCTTATTTTGGAGCCAAACGCTACACAGGATACAGTTATGATCTGTACAGAAATAGAAGTGGAGGGAGTGAGTGATTACCATGGCAGTAAAGAAAATTGGTATATCCCGTGAATTGATAATACATCCCGGGGAAACAATTGCAGATGTTTTAGAAGATCGTGGAATTACACAGGCCGAATTAGCAGCCAGAACTGGGGTTTCAACTGCATATGTGAGCAATGTTATCGCAGGAAAAAAAGATATTTCTGCAAATTTTGCTTTTAGTTTAGAATATGCGTTGGGAGTTCCAAAATCCTTTTGGCTTAATTTGCAGGCTAATTACGATGCCGAATTGTTGGAGCTTAATAAAGAACAAAGCATTACAGAAGAAGAACGGAGTGCGAGAGAATCTTTAAAAGATATTGTGAAATATCTTCGCCAAAAAGGAAGACTTCCCATAGGTGAAAAAAAGGATGAATCAATATTATCTTTGCGAAAAGAATTACAGATTAGTAATCTTGCATGTTTAAAAGATATTGTGCCAAACGGGGCATTTAGAATGGCAAATAATGCAGTTGATCCATATGTGTTAGGTGCTTGGATCATAATGTGCCAAAATACAGCAGACAGCCAGAGAATTTATCCTCAATTCGATGTTTTACAAATCAATCAGCTGATAAATGAGATTAAAAGCATCATGCGAAATCCAAACGCAAATATCCAAAAAGAATTAAAGGAAACAATGGCTTGTTATGGCATTGACTTTTCGGTTGTAAAAAATTTTCG
Organism: Blautia sp. Sow4_E7; assembly: GCF_052116245.1. Classification (NCBI taxonomy): domain Bacteria; kingdom Bacillati; phylum Bacillota; class Clostridia; order Lachnospirales; family Lachnospiraceae; genus Blautia; species Blautia sp. Sow4_E7. Next base: position 10,343 of record NZ_JBQKLL010000035.1, on the reverse strand, counting down.
GGGAGCTCCGGTTCAGGGCTATATAAAGCAAAAGAAAGATAAAACATATCAGATGGTGCTTACGATAAGAGGTGCATATGCAGATATATTCTGGTTTTCCTTATTCCATGAATTAGGTCATATTGTGAATGGAGATATCGGAAAGACGAATAAATTTGTGGATGATGGGTCTGATGAAGAGAAGGAAGCTGCTGCTGATTTATTTGCGAGAGATAAAATTATAGATAAAGATAAATACACAGAATTTGTTAATGGGCATGACTATAGTATTGAAGCGATTAAGAAATTTGCTGAATCACAAAAAGTAATGCCCTATATGGTGATTGGACGTTTGCAGAAAGAAAAGTATTTGGATTATAAATGCTTCAGCAGATATAAATTGAGGTATAAGTGGGCGGAGTAAGAAATATAAACGTATATAACACATTCACAAAGGAGAAAACCATCATGAATTTAACCAATATTTTCGAATCCACCGATTTTGTCCACGCAAGTGGCACGAAGGAGGAACTGCAGGTTGCAGAGTTTCTGAAAGCGCAGTGTGAGGAACTGGGAGTACCTGCTCATCTGGAGGCTTTTCGGGTTGCTATGGGAGAGATTGAATCTGCGCATTTGTTTGCAGATGGGAAGGAAATCACCTGTAAGGCATTTAACTGCTGTGGCAGTGGCAGCGTAGAAGGAGAGCTTTACTATATGCCGGGAACTGATCCTGTTTCCATAGCAGGTGCAAAAGATAAGATTGTACTGATGGACACTCAGGGAGTTGGATTTTTTGTTTATCAGGACCTGATGAAAGCAGGAGCAAAGGGAATTATTTTCCAGTACGGAAATATGTATTATCCAAATACAGATATTGACCAGCGCGATCTGCGCGAGGCCGTTGTAGGTAAAGAACGGAAAGTTCTTTGTGCCATGATCCATTCCAGCCAGGCTCTGGAGCTGGTGAAAAATAAGGTGAAGAACATTCGTCTGGAGATTTCCCAGAAAGAGTACGACGGGGAGTCCCACAATGTAATTGCAGAGCTTCCGGGCAAACGGGACGAGTTTATTGTGCTTAGTGCCCATTACGATTCCACTTCTTTATCTCACGGCGCTTATGACAATATGAGTGGCTGCGCAGGCTTGCTTGGAATTATGGAACAGCTGAAGGGAAAAGAACTGAACTATGGTCTTCGTTTCGTATTCTGCGGAAGTGAAGAGAGAGGGCTTCTGGGCTCAAAGGCCTATGTGAATGAGCATAAAGAGGAACTGGACAAAATAGTGCTGAATATTAATCTGGATATGATTGGAACCTACATGGGTAAATTTATCTCCTGTGTTTCCGCAGAGGATAAGCTGGCACATTATATTTCTTACATGGCAGCAGAAATCGGTTTTCCAATTGAGGCAAAGACCGGAGTATATTCCAGTGATTCTACACCTTTTGCAGACAGCGGGATTCCGGCTCTCTCTTTTGCCAGGATTGCCAGCTCCAATGTGGCACCAATCCATTGCCGATACGATGTGAAGGATGTTATGTCCATGGAGCAGCTTCAGTGGGATATTGATTTTCTGGTGAAGTTTACAGAACGTTTTGCAAATGCAGCAGTGTGTCCGGTTGCAAGGGAGATTCCGGAGAAAATCAAGAAAGAACTGGATGAGTATCTTGCAAGAAAAAGAAAAGAGCAGTAGGATGAATACAAGTGAAACCAGATGGGACAAACTCCTGAAGATCAAAACCTCTGGCCGGGATGATTCCCGGTCGGACCAGTACCGTTATCCTTACGAGCCGACGCCCTATTCCGTGTTGGAGCGCCTGGCAAACAGCGGATATATCCGCAAGAAGAATGTACTTCTGGATTACGGCTGCGGCAAAGGCAGAGTGGAGCTTTTTATGACGTATCAGACGCGCTGCCATGCCATTGGAATTGAATATGATGACAGGATTTTTGCAACTGCCTGCGAAAATAAAAAGAGTGGGATTTCCGGTGAGCGCACTACATTTTTACTGGAAAATGCGGAGAATTACCAGGTTCCCATTGAAGTGGACCGCGTCTTTTTCTTCAACCCGTTTTCCATTGAGATCCTCAGGAAAGTGATCGCCGCAGTAACTGCTTCTTGCTATGAGAACCCTCGGGAACTGCTGCTGTTTTTCTATTATCCCCAGAACGAATATATTTCCTATCTGATGACAGTGGATGAATTAATGTTCGTAGATGAAATCGACTGCCGTGACCTGTTCGATGGGGAAAATTCACGGGAGAGGATTGTGATTTTTGAGGTCAGTATTTAGGAAGGGAACAGCAGGGCTCCCCAAAGCAACAAAGGAGGCATCCTATGAGTTACATAACCACATACACGAGAAAACATTTTGATCCGGTGCATCCGGAAGCAGAGAAAATTGATATTCTGGACATTGCGCATGCGTTGCCCCTGATCTGTCGGGGAAATGGGCATGTGAGTTCTTTCTGGTCTGTCGGGGAGCATTGTATTTGCTGCGCGAAGGAGGCACTGGGGCGAGGCTATTCCAAGCGTCAGGCATTGGCTTGCCTTTTGCACGATGCAAGTGAATGCTATATGTCAGATGTGCCGCGTCCGTTGAAGCAGGAGATGCCACGGTACAGGGAAGTAGAAGATCAGCTTTTGCAGGTGATTTATGAGAAGTTTTTGGGAAGCGGTCTGACAGATGAGGAAGGCCGGTGTCTGAAAGAAATTGATGATGACCTTCTTTGGTATGATTTAGAGGTTCTTCTGGAAGACAAACAGTCGGGGGAGGCTCCGAAACTGCATATTGAACTGGATTATACAGTGCGGCCGTTTGCAGAGGTGGAACAGGAATATCTGGAACTATTTAAAGAATTATATAATGAGCAGACAAGTTGATTAAACGCGCTCAAAGAAAATATAGTGACATGGCAGAATACAGAAAAAGGAGAAAACTATATTATGGGAAAAATCATTGATTTATCAGCAGTGCTTGAGAAAGAGGAAAAATTACAGCAGGTGGCAGATTACATGGAAGAGCTGAAGAACCAGTTCTCCGAGCTGATCCAGGAGTATGAGGATGATGGAGTGGATGCAAGAAAGGTTGATACGTTGACGGAGGCCTTGGACGCATTGGAAGATGCGTATGATATGGTATGCGAAGTCGTGGAAGATGGAAAATAAATCCTAAAAACCTATTGACATAGTGGGTTAATGATGGTATTATCCATTTAACAAATAAATAACCAAGTAAATCAATAAGAAATAAGGACAATCGATTTTGCAGAAGTAAACAGGCGGTGTCACAGTTCTGGTTAAACCCAGTAATATAGCGACATCATCGTCAATAAATTTGAAGCGGCCAGAAGCGCCGGGAAAGGAATGGATATGGCATACTATAAGGGAACACTTGGATTAATTGGAAACACCCCACTTGTAGAGGTTACAAATATTGAGAAGGAGCTTGGACTGGAAGCTACTGTTCTTGTGAAGCTGGAATACTTTAACCCGGCAGGAAGTGTTAAGGACAGAATCGCCAAAGCCATGATTGAGGATGCAGAGCAGAAAGGAATCCTGAAGGAAGGTTCCGTAATCATCGAGCCAACTTCTGGAAATACCGGAATCGGTCTTGCATCTATCGCAGCTGCCAAGGGTTATAGAATCATCCTCACCATGCCAGAGACCATGAGTGTTGAGCGCAGAAACATTCTGAAAGCATACGGCGCAGAACTGGTTCTTACCGATGGAACCAAGGGAATGAAGGGAGCTATTGCCAAGGCAAGTGAGCTTGCAGTAGAGATTCCGAACAGCTTTATCCCGGGACAGTTTGTGAACCCGGCGAACCCTGCAGTACACAAGGCTACTACAGGTCCGGAGATCTGGAAGGACACCGAAGGCAAGGTTGATATCTTCATCGCAGGTGTTGGTACAGGCGGAACTCTTACAGGAACAGGTGAGTATCTGAAAGAGCAGAACCCGGATGTGAAGATTGTAGCACTTGAGCCAGCTACCTCTCCGGTATTATCTGAGGGAAAAGCAGGCCCGCATAAGATTCAGGGAATCGGCGCCGGTTTTGTTCCGGATGTTCTGAATACAAAAGTTTATGATGAGATTTATAAAGCAGAGGCTGATGAGGCATTTGCCACAGCGAAGCTTCTAGCACACAAAGAAGGAATCCTGGTTGGAATCTCTTCCGGTGCTGCATTAAGCGCTGCAATCGAGTATGCGAAGAAACCTGAGAACAAGGGTAAAGTGATCGTAGCCCTTCTTCCAGATACAGGTGACAGATATTACTCTACACCACTGTTTACTGAGTGATTTCTATATATTATTATAAAGAAAATAAAAGGACTGCCGTAAGTGACTGCTTCAAGCAATTTCACTCCGACAGTCCTTTTTCTGAGAAATGCCATCTTATACTTAAACCCCAGTTCAACTAATCCGATTGACATACTGGGGGATTCTATAGTAACATGAACCAAATGCTAATTTAGTGTGTTGAGTACTGGAAATTGGAAGTCAATCAGTTCCAGCCAGTACACAGCATTTGAACAACTTTTAACCCACTAACTAGCACCAACCTGTCATAGGAGAATAACAATATGAGTGAAATCACTGCAACCAAAGAACAGCAGAATAAATATGAAACCCTGAAAGAATACTTACGCAGCCTTGGCAGCGCGGCCGTTGCTTTTTCAAGCGGTGTGGACTCCACATTCCTGTTGAAAACTGCCCATGACGTACTGGGCGATAAATGTATCGCGATTACAGCTATGTCCTGTTCTTTTCCAAAAAGAGAACTGGAAGAGGCAAAAGCCTTCTGTGAAAAAGAGGGAATCCGCCATATTACAGTAGAGTCCGAGGAATTGGAAATTGAGGGCTTCTGTCAGAATCCAGCCAATCGTTGCTATATCTGTAAGAAAGAGTTATTTGAGAAAATTTGGGACATTGCCAGAAAAGAAGGGCTGAATGCAGTGGCAGAAGGCTCCAATATGGATGACAACGGCGATTACAGACCTGGTTTACAGGCAGTTGCAGAGCTTGGAGTTAAGAGCCCGCTGCGCCACAGCGAATTATATAAAGAAGACATCCGCGCCCTGTCCAAAGACCTTGGCCTTCCCACCTGGGAGAAACAGTCCTTTGCCTGTCTTTCTTCCCGTTTTGTGTACGGCGAGACCATCACTAAGGAGAAACTTGGCATGGTAGACAAAGCAGAGCAGTTGCTTCTGGATCTGGGATTTCATCAGCTGCGTGTGCGTATTCATGGTACACTGGCGCGAATTGAAGTACTGCCAGATGAATTCCAGAAAGTTCTGGAGAACCGCAACCAGATCGTGAAAGCTTTCAAAGAATATGGCTTTACATACGTGACCATGGATCTCCAGGGATACCGCATGGGAAGTATGAACGAGACACTGAAGAAGTAAAATTGTCCAACGGTGGAGTGGCGTACTTGGGGAAAGACTCCACCGTTGGCAAAAATACCAATATATAAAGCTGACATTATAATCATTTACAAACATTTCTTATTTTCTTTCGGGTTATTACCCATTTTCACAATCCCTAATTTGATATAAAATCCCTTTCTTCTGTCCATTCGCGCCACAAATCCTGTCATCCATGCCATTTTCTTTTATTCCTAATTTAACTCCGTTAAGATAAGTCCAGAATAAAAAAGGGAGGCAAAAGAAAAGGAATGAACAAAAAAAGAAGTCACATTTTTCGTGGACTTGCCAGCATTTTCCTCGCGTTTACAGTGCTGTTTGGAACAGTGATGTCAGTGGCACTGAGCTGGGAAGGCAGGGTAAACGAGCTTCTGGGAGTTTCAGATGATACTTTCGCAAGAAGCCAGGACCCGGATGACTATTATTACAAATCCGACTATGAAGATCCGGCAGATCTGATCAAAGCGGAGATTGCTTTGAACACGAGAATGGAAGCAGAAGGTGCGGTGGCATTAAAAGGCACACCTGCTGTAGACGGAACCGGAGTGACCTTATTCGGAATGAGAAGCCAGGCCATGCAGTATGGCGGCTCCATGGGTTCTCTTGTAGAAAGCAAACAGGCAGTGCGTCTGGCTGACGCATTGGAGGAATACGGATTTTCCGTGAACCCGGATATGGTTTCTTTCTACGAAAGCATGGAAGAAAACTATGCGCCAACAAAGGCTGCCGGTGGTAACTGTGTGGATATCAATAAGGGTTCCACAGTAAATGAAGTTCCCGTAAAAGAATACTTCGCAGTTTCCCCAGACTCTATGGAAGGCTACAAAGATGCCGCGGTAGTTGTCCTGGGAAGAGATGCCGGAGAGGGCGCATGTTTCTACCCGGGTGAAGATGGAACCGCAGATCCAGACGAGTTTTCCAATAGTCCTACAGGAAATATCCTGAGCCTGTCAAATGCAGAGCGTGCATTGATTAATTATGTTGAAAATCAGGGCTTTAAAAAAGTGATCGTTCTTCTGAACTCTGCATGTGCAATGGAGATTGAAGAACTGAAACAGGATGACGCAGTAGACAGTATCCTCTGGATCGGAAATCCAGGCTGCTATGGAACATACGGAATCGCACAGCTTCTGAAAGGAGACGTGCTTCCATCCGGACATCTCACCGATACCTATGCAGTGAACTCTGCACTTGCACCTGCAATGAGAGATTACGGTGCATACGTATTTACAAATGCAGACGATATTGACACATCTTCCAACAACGCCCTGCGAAGCAGATGGTATCTGGCAGAAGAAGAGAGCATTTACATTGGCTACAAATATTATGAAACCCGTTACTTCGATTCTGTTCTTGAACAGGGAAATGCATCTCAGGCTTTGACCGGTGAGACTGCAGATGGCGGAAAAGTATGGGATTATGACAATGAAGTATCCTACAGCTTTGGATATGGCGTAGAAGGTTCCTCTTTCTCCGAGGAGATTACCGATGCGAAAATCGACTGGAGTGGGGAAACTCAGTCCGAAGTTACGGTAAAAGTAACAAACACCGGCGACAATGCAGCGAAACATGCAGTTCAGCTTTATGTTTCCCTTCCATACACTGATTATGACAAAGAAAATGGTGTGGAAAAATCTGCAATTCAGCTGGTTGGATATGGAAAAACAGGAGAGGCACAGGAAAATTCCTTCGAGGATGTAGTTCTTCTTGAGCCAGGAGAAAGCGAAGATGTGACTGTCACATTTACCGCAACCGACTTGTATTCCTATGATATGACTTATGAACATGATGATGTAACTGGTGCATACATTCTGGAAGCTGGAGATTATTATTTTGCAACTGGAAATGGCGCCCATGATGCAGTCCAGGGAGTTCTGAAGGAACAGTATCCGGACAAAATGAAAGATACAGAGCCGACAGGTGATGTTTATAAAGAGACTGTTGATTCTGAGATGACTTTAACAGAATCAAACGAAACTACTGTTCAGAACCAGCTTACAGACGGTGACCTGAACTCCTATAATTGCGGTACAGAGATCACTTATTTGAGCCGTAATGACTGGGCACATACTTTCCCGGTTGGAATCGGAGAAATCACAGCAACAGAAGAGATGATTGCTCTTCTTCGCAATGAAATCTATGACAAAGAAGCAGAAAATGCTGCATATGAAGGCGAGACTGAATTTACATACGGTGCGGACAACGGCGTGCAGGCAATTGCACTTAGAGGGCTGGACTATGACGATCCACTGTATGACAAAGTTCTTGATGAAGTAAGTCTTCAGGATATGTTAAACACATATTGTTCGCTTATGAATTCAAATGAAGATATTGTCATGCCAAAGGAAAATGGAGCAGACAGCCCGGTGGGGTTACTTGGAACTATTGGCAAATATACTGCGGGAACTCTTTATGAGGTAGCAGAAGACGATCCTTCCTATGGACATTCCACTGCAGTATATGTAAGTGAAAATGTAGTGGCAGCAACCTTCAGCCCGGAGCTTTCCAGTGAGCAGGGACGTCTGATTGGAAATGCAGGTTTGTGGGATGGCTATACGGGATGGAATGCACCAGGACTGAACATTCACAGAAACCAGTACAATGCCCGTAATCTGGAATATTATTCTGAAGACCCAATTCTGACAGGAACAATGGGATCCAATGTTTACAGGCAGGCGGTAGCATACGGAATGGTAGTTGCAGGAAAACACTTTGCATTTAATGATCAGGAAACAAATAGAGATGGTCTTGCAGTATTCCTCAGTGAACAGGCTGCAAGAGAAAATGAACTTCGTGGTTTCCAGATTGCATTTCGCGATGGAAATGCCAATAGCTTAATGACAGCTTTTAACCGTCTTGGCTGTACACATGTGGGGGCAAGCAAAGGTTTGATGAATGGCATTCTCCGTGGCGAGTGGGGATTTAAAGGATATGTAATTACAGACTCTGTAAAATCTTCCCAGTATTTCCTTCCATCTGAGTGTCTTGTTGCAGGAAATGACAGGATGCTTGGTGGCTCCAACAATGTTTCCGTATGGGGGTACACAGAGGATGAAGTGGCTGATGATATGGTGATCCAGGCGGGAGTAAGAGAATCTTATCACAGATACCTGTACACTTATGTAAACAGCAGTGTCATGAATGGAATTTCAGAGAAAACAGATGCGACCGGAGTGATTGCATGGTGGATTCTGGCACTGCAGCTGGCAATGGGAATCAGCTTTGTACTATTTGTAGTATTCCTGGTGCTGTTTATTTTGAAATACAGAAAGGAGCGTAAAAACAATGAATCAGAAAAAATTCAGTAAGCTGGAATTTGCAATGGAAGTTCTGGCATTGCTCCTGAATGTGGCTGGGCTGGTGCTTTTTGGCGTCAGCTATACCACTGGATATTATACCTTTGGTGAAATGAATTCATTGATGATTCTTTCCTTTTTCCTGGTTGGAATGGGAATGGAGCTGTTCTCTCTGGTTGCCATGGCAAAATGGGGAGACAAAATGTGGACACGTTTTCTTACCTTCGCAGTAACTGCATTACTGGCAGCAGGTGCAATTTTGTTGATTGGTGACAGAGTAGAGGGAATTGGAAACTGTGTGATTACAGATTATGACTCCGGTCATGGTGGCGAGGAAGCAATTTATTATTCACTTGCAGCTTCAGGAGCAATGCTTCTTGGAATGATTTTCAATGTTGTGGGAAGCTTTTCCAAATCACCGGAGATCAAAATTGAGAAGTAAAACAAAGGGATAAATATGTTAAGCACAGGTGAAAGCCTGAAAAATAAAGAGAAAATGGAGGATTTTCAAATGAAAAAAGCAACAGCGATTTTAACAGCAGGAATTATGGCAATGGGAGTTATCACCAGTGGGGTTACCGTTTTTGCAGAGGAAACAGAGGAGAAAACCTACAGCGTAACTTATAACATGAATAACGGAAATGCAGAAGATATGCCGGAATTTCAGTTTCTGAGCGGAAATATGAAGGGAATGGTTTCCAATGAAAGCCGTTTATATGTTGAAATTGATCTTACACTTGACGGAAAAGATGCATATAAACTTACTTCTGACTGTTATGTATTGGAGAATGGTAAAAAGGCTGAAATTGGTGATGATACAGGAATTGGACTGACATTGACTACAACTGCCGAGGGAACTTATACAGATAATGGTGATGATACTGTAACTATCAGTACTCCGGAACATGTACATCATGATATGCTCACAGATACTTATTCTGTACAGATGAAACAATCTGTGGGAATGAATGTTCTTGGAAATGAAGAGGACGGTTCTTATGATAGTGATGATCTTCCAGAGCTGACTTCTATGGTTCCAGAGACAATCTTTACTTTAAACGATAAAGATGAAATTGTAACTTATAATTACCTTCATCCGGAAGACTATGAGACAAAAGACGATGCCGAAAAAACGGACACAGCAGAAGCTGGTAATGAGCTGATCGCAATTCCAAGTGACGACGAAGCCACAACCTTTACACTGTTTGACAATGGAACCTATGAATTCTACTTCGCAAGCTACGATGTAAAAGATAATGGAACATACGCATACGATGCAGATTCCCAGACTCTTACCATTACAGATGCAAATGGAAAAGAAACTACTTCCACAGTTGATGGTGACAATGTAAAATTCCACTATGAATACAGCGAGAGTAATCAGCTTACAGGTGATTTCACAGTAGAGGCAGCTGCACTTGCAGACGCAGTAAAATAAGTTCCAGAGTTGTTGACCGGGCGTAAAGTGAACGGTAAACGCTATTTCCAAACAAGTTCCAAACAGGCTTCCGGTTATCTGGAAGCCTGTTTCAGATTGTAGACAAAGCCCTGCTTTTGCAGGGTTTTGCTATTGTTGGAACCGCTTTTCTGATATAATAAATATCAGAAGGGCGGTGTTTTTTATGATGACGAAAAATGC